>JAFLRN010000052.1 GCA_022511385.1 Acetatifactor sp. | reverse complement strand
GCGACACATCAAGTATTAAGTTTACAGTTTCTTCCGGATACTTATTTCTGCTCATTACTATCTCCATATACATACCATTGGTATGTATATGATGGCATATTCTAATTATTTTGTCAAGAGATACTTTTAGCAAGAAGATTTGTAAAACAGAAGTATCCCTTATCAAAAAGGCAGCCCTCTTCAGGGCTGCCCTTTTAAAACCATGTACATATGTATTTTGTACAAACCATCACTTCATAATAATCCTATGGTTCATGCCTGTAGAATCCGCTGGATATTATTTCTTATAACCGCACTTCGGGCAAACACCGTTTTCATTCAAAGCAATACCGCACAGCGGGCAACGATCCATGTTCTTTTGAGGCTCATATTCCTCCGTAGCTGCATTCACACCACTGGTGAAGGTAAGCTTCACGATATTCAGCTTATCCTTCAACAGATCGTAGACGATTTTTATCATGCCTTCTACCGTCATGGTCTCTTTGGTAACCACCAGCCGACACTCCGGATAGGCAGTTGCCAGCTCGGTTTTGAAAGCAGTGCCCTTCTGCTTATTGGTGGGTGCTCCAGCCTTGATTCCTTGCTCCTCATAGACTTTGAGGATAGCGGGTAACAAAGGGTCGTCCTCTCTTAAAACAAGAGCGTGGTCAAAGTTTTGCAGAACCTCCCAAGCAGTTTTCTTGATCTCATTACAAGGAAAGACCATATTAACGCCGGACTCAATGGTGTCCTCTACCTCGATGGTCAGGATGCCGGTATGCCCGTGCAAATACTGAGCCTCACCCTTGAAGCCGTAGAAACGGTGGGCATACTGCAAGTCTAATGTAGTGATACTTCTCATGTTTACTCTCCTTTTCCTTTATTATTTATGGGATATTTGTGTTCCCACAGGTTCGCTTCACATGGCAAAATGCAAACTCATCCTCATCAACTGATTTCATAAAATAATCTACGTAACTTCCGTAAATGAACATCTTATCAGCATTGTATTCTTGCTACTTGCTTTATTATACCACTTTTTATTATGGTTTTCTACAATAACTTATATATCTTTGGCTGCCTGTTTCTGTCAAGTAATCATTGAACCTCCCAAATTGACAATCAAATTCAAAAATGTTATATATAATTTACATCACCAGAAAGGAGGCAGATTCATGGTAATTTATGTAAACGCTGCAGCTTCACGAGACGGAAACGGCAGTAAGGAGATGCCCTTCAAGCACATCAATACAGCCGCTCAGGCTGCGAAAGCTGGGGACGAAGTGATCGTTGCTCCCGGCATCTACCGGGAGTATGTGGAGCCGAAGAACGGCGGCACCGAGGATGCCCGCATCGTCTATCGGAGTGAAGTGCCGCTTGGCGCGATCATCACCGGTGCGGAGGAAGTGAAGTCCTGGAAAAAGTACGAAGGAAACGTGTGGGTATGCCGTGTGGACAACGGTGTTTTCGGCGCCTACAATCCATATACCACGATAATAGGCGGCGACTGGTATTTTGCGCCCACCGTGAGACATACCGGGGCAGTTTACCTGAACGACCGCCAGCTGTATGAGACGGAGACGTTAGAGGAATGCATCAAGGGTGAAGTCTATCCTCCCTCCTGGGAGCCGGAATATTCCGTATATAAATGGTACACCGAACAGGATGGCGACGAGACTGTTATCTACGCCAACTTCCAGGGCTATGATCCCAACAAGGAGAATGTGGAGATCAATGTGCGCCGCAACTGCTTTATGCCTTCCAAAACGGGTGTTGGCTATATCACCTTTTCCGGCTTCAACGTAAATAAGGCGGCCACCACATGGGCACCTCCCGCCGCGTATCAGGACGGTATGATCGGCCCCCACTGGTCCAAGGGCTGGATCATTGAGGACTGTGAGATCAGCAACAGCAAATGCTGCGGCATTTCTCTGGGAAAATATTACGATCCGGAGAATGACCACTACTTTACCGTAAAGCATGTGAAAAGCCCTACGCAGATGGAGCGTGACGCAGTGTGCCGCGGCCAGTATCACGGATGGCTGAAGGAGAATGTGGGGAGCCACATCGTCCGCCGATGCCATATCCACCACTGTGAGCAGACCGGCATCGTGGGGCGCATGGGCTGTGTGTTCAGTATCATCGAGGACAATCACATCCACCATATCAACAATATGCAGCAGCTGGGCGGCGCTGAGATTGCAGGTATTAAATTCCACGCTGCGATCGATGTGATCTTCCGCCGCAACCACATCCACCACTCCACCATGGGAATCTGGTGCGACTGGCAGGCACAGGGGACTCGCATCACCCAGAACCTCCTGCACGACAACTACGCGCCGGACAATACGCCCAAGGCCCCCGGCGCCATGATGAGCCAGGACATTTTCGTGGAGGTTGGACACGGCCCCACTCTCATAGACAACAACATTATGCTGTCCAAGGCCTCCGTGCGTATCGCCACTCAGGGAATCGCCTGCGTACATAATCTGATCGCCGGAGCGTTCACCGCTGTGGGCGGCGGCACGGACAATACAGTCAATGGGATCAACCAGCCCCGCTACACCCCGTACCATATCCCCCATCGCACGGAGGTTGCCGGCTTCATGACCATCCTGCACGGGGATGACCGCTTCTACAACAATATCTTCATCCAGAACTGGCCTGTGGAAAAGGCGGATGTCAAGGAGGATATGGGCTTTAAAATGGCGGACAATCAGGAGGTTGGAACGGCGGTGTTTGACGGATATCCCACTTATGACGAGTGGATCGTCAACTTTGAGCTGGATAAGCCCGCCGATATGATGAAGCTTCAGGAATTCCATTTTGGACATCTTCCCGTATGGGCGGACGGCAACGCATATTTTAATGGTGCAAAGGCGTATGCCAAGGAGAAAACAAATTTCGTGGATAGTTCATCTGAGGTTTATGTGAAGCTTGTGGAAGCAGACGGCAAATTTACCCTGGATACGAATGTATATGAGCTGCTGGGTGCATTCAAGGCCGGAGTCATTAACAGTGATATTCTGGGCTGTGCCTTTGAGCCGGAGGAGCGGTTTGAAAATCCGGATGGCTCCACGATCATCTTCGACAGCGATTATCTCGGCGAGCACCGCGGCATTGCTGTCTTACCGGGGCCTTTCGCGTCGGCCGAAGCTGCGAAAAGACTGGTCTGGTAGTGCAATGATATAGCTGCACCGGTCCGAACAAAGACTAAAATAACACCCTGCCGGCACGACGACATGATCTGTGTCTGCAGGGTGTCTGTATTTTGGATCCCTTCCCCAATCAAGCTCCTGTGATTAAGCTTTTGCCATTTACATCAGTCCAATACCTCTGGTTTTGAGGAATAATGCTTTCAAAATCCTGGTATTTTCCTTCCCATCCATCCGGAACAAAATCTTCAAAAGATTCTGGCTCTGCATAATGGGATATCAAGATCTTATTATCAAAATCTATATAAAGTGATGGATTATAGGCTAACCTTTCATCGTAATCTGCTTCATTCACTAACATGTTTTTTAATTCATGAGTTGTTATCTTATATTGCCTAATCTGATCCAGAAAAGAACAACACGTTAATTCATTGACTGTTTTTATACCAAATCTAAGAGAATCATCTGCTACAATTTCATATCCCTTGCGTCGATATGCCTCTTCCAACTTAAAATAATCTAAGTAACAATAATCCTTGTCAAGGATGTACCACTCCGTGGAGTGACTATATTTAATCATCACTACAATATTTTTTGCGTATATGGGTTTCATAACAACTCCTAGCTGATAGTTTATTTTGTATAAAATGGATATTCTTTGTCTAGAATTCTAACATATTTTCACCAAATAATCACACATTCCCAAAAACTGTTTTTTATGTGCCACAATGATTACAGTTTTGTCCTTTGGGATACATTTTAAAGCATCTATGATATCTTTTTCAACCTGATTATCTAATGCACTCGTCACTTCATCCAATATGTACATATCCGCATCTCTCAGCAAAGCCTTTGCCAATAGTAAGCGCTGTCTTTGTCCCCCGGACAGCATTGCTCCGTTTTCACCGATTTTTGTATCAAACCCATCGGGCAGAGATATAATAAAGTCATAGATACATGCACTTTTGCATGCCTCTTCTATGCTTTCCATAGAAGCCCCCTCATTTCCCAGACAAATATTTTCTAATATTGTCGCCTGAAACAATCTTGCTTCCTGACTGATATAGGCAATTCTTTTATAAAGCTCTGCTTTACAGATATCTTTCAGAGCCACATCTCCATAAGTAATGTTTCCTGCATCAGGCTCCAGCTGTCCCATGATAAGCTTTAAAACCGTGCTCTTTCCGGCGCCGCTTTCGCCATAAATGCCAACTCTGTCACCTGCGCCTATCCGAAGTGATACATCTTGAAGTATCTTTGTTTCTGCGTTGGGATATCCAAAGGTTACATTTTCAAAGGAAACCGCATATTGATCCGGCATCAAGGTTCCGTCTGCATACATATTTTCCTGACTGCCAAGATGTTCCAAAATCCGGTCGTAATGCGGCATATCTGACTGCAGATTTGCATCCGTGGTTGATACTTCTTTTACACAATCTGACAGCATACCGTAATACTGCACAAAAACCAGCAGCACACCAATGGAGATGTAATTATAGTAAATTAAGATTCCCCCCAGAAAATACAGCATGAACTGCATGACAAAATCATCTTTTATCTTAGGAATAGCCAAGACCCTTGTCACCCAAAAGCGCAGCCATATCGAATGATATGTTTCATCTATTACCTGAAATCCTTCAAATTCTTTTTTTCGCTTGACCTCGTATTGATTGATCCTGATCTCCTTCCAACATTTTACTGTTTCATCGAGCCAGGCTGCCCAAGAAGCATCATTATGATTCAGTATTCCATTTACATTTTTCTCGCTATGGCTGACCAAATGATCCAGAAAGAATGTTATCGGTACAAAAATGAATGCCGCAAACGCCAGTCTCCAATTCATCTGAATCATGATAACTGCCAAAATGATAATATAAACATAATTCAAACAATACAGATAAAATTGTGTCTGAAAGGAAGCAAGCTTATTCACTGCATCCTCTAACGTCATTTTTATATCACCTGTGTGAAAACTACTATATGCTTCAAATTTTATACGGAAATACTTTTCCAGAGAAAGTACCCTCACTTTTCTGGATACAGTATAATTAACCTTATTCTGGCAGTTTTTTTGAAATACTGTCACGGCTGATTTAGCAAATTGCAAAATGAGGTAGCCCAGAATCACCATTGTGAGATAATCCTTATTTCTACCCAGAATAACTCTTTCCAAAAAAACACCGTAAATTACGGGAAACAGCATAGTCAAAATTCTATTAACGATTTCTGCTGAAATATCACCGATATACCATCTTTTTATTCCGGACAAGTGTGGATATATTTGTTGCCATATTCGGAAACGGTACTTAAGCTTATTCATAATTCCCCCCTTGATTTATAATGCGAACAACTTTCTTAATTCCAGACAATGTTCTTTTAACTCTATCGGCGTTCCCATCGCGTGAATCCTTCCGTTCTTTAACAGGATAACCCGATCACAGCTCATGACAGTACTTATTCTGTGTGACACTACAACGCAAGTCTTCCCTTGTAATACTTCGTCCCACTTATTTAATATCACTTTTTCATTCTCGTCATCTAAAGAAGCGGTAGCTTCATCCATGATCACCAGATCCGCCTTTCGCAAGTATGCCCGTGCAATGCCAATGCGCTGTCTCTGGCCGCCCGATAAATTTTCTCCCCGGCGTTCAATTACCGTATCAAATCCTTTCTCCTGTTCCAGAACATATTCATATATACCGGCCGCCTGACATGCTTTAACCAAGTCTGTTTCAGTTATATTTTCGCCCATCTGCAGGTTATCCCGAATGGTTCCTTTAAACAGCAACACTTGCTGAGATACTGCACTTATATGTTCATATAAAGAAGAGGGGTTGTATTTAGAAATATCTGTTCCGTTTAAGAGAAGATTTCCTTCAACCGATTGATACAATCCCAGCATCAAATTCAGTAATGTACTTTTACCGGAGCCTGAACTTCCAACAATTGCAACCTTTTCTCCGCGATGAATGGAAAAATTGACCTTGTCCAAAATCAGGGGATTTTCACTGCTATAACGAAAAGAACAATTTCTGAATGTAATTTCGTTTATATCTTCTTCTAAGTCGTATTTATCGCCACACTGATCGCGGCTCTCTTTTCCCAGAAAATTGTATATTCTTTCAATAACAGCAATTCTCTTTTGCGCATCCATATGATTTGTGACCAGTCGGGATAATGAAGAGGACAGCATGGTAAAATAGGTGAGCATCACCGTGATCACACCTACCTTCAAATCATTGTTGATAGCAAAGTATGCCAGCAAAACATACTGAATCACCAGAATAAAGTTCTTTATATTTGCTACCACTTCTCCTCCTACCGTGTTATCCATTTCAATTTTGGCGTCTAAGTGGTTTATTTCTTTTAACTTTTTATCATACTTTTTTAGAATCTCACTTTTAGCACCCCATAACCGCAATTCACTGAGAGACGACGCAATTTCAAACAACCAGCTGATATATTTTGAATAATTATCATTATTTTTTTCTGAATTATTACGGATCCGATTCCCTATTTTAAATGTGGCCAGGACTGAAACAGGGACCATAAGCACGGTTATGAATCCAAATACCGGATTAACCCAAAAAATAATTGAAACACATATCAAAATACGAAAAATATTGTTAATATTGTGTACTATGTTCCGTATCATGAAATGAACGCCTTCGCTGGACCAGAACTGAATCATATTCACTGTCTCTCCGTGATTTAGAGATGTCATCTCATTTGCACTTAACTTCTGCAATTGTTCAAACATTCCCATACGAAGACTTCTATTGATCCTATTCCATAAAACCCCATACATTTCATATAGCCCATAATACAGAATGATACCAAACACTGTTATACCCAGGTAAATCAGTCCAATTTTGATAAATGCAGTAAGATTATTGTTATAGACAATCTGGTTGATCATCATACCAAATACAATAGGAGTGATTATTTCAACAATCGTTTGAAACAGCCATCCGATATAAAACAATATATATCGCATTCTCAAATCCTTTATGTATTTCCAAAGGAATTGCGTTGTCTTATAAAAATTGAGCTTCCCAGCCGTTTCCATAGTTTGTATCCTCCTCAAATCTCATATGTATGGTATAATGACCTTATTCAGGGCATGAAACGGCCGAATGGCCATCCACCATGATGCGGAGCAATCATGATATAATATACATTCTAACTATCTTCTTAGATTTGAACATTCACATTTTGCAGGACTTCCTTATAACATTTGCAGTTTCTTGCAAAACCATATTTCCTCTGATAAAATATTGTTATCGCTTTATGAGGAGGTACATTGATGCCAACACCAACTTACGACAGGCTGCGCAATAACCGTCAGGTTCTGTTTGAATATGTCCCAAATGAAACTTTAAAAGAATATCCATACGCAGATCGATATACTCTGTCACTTATTACACAGGGCACAGTACGAATTCGACTGAACGGTGACAGTTTTACCTTGGATGCCCCAATCATTCTCTGCACAAATCACTCTGACCAATTCCAATTATCCGGTGATACCTTCTTCCGGGCGCAATCGATTTGTTTTCACCCTAAATTTGTAAATAAAGCGTTGGATTATAAAACATTGGAAGCTGATTGCTTTGAAGAATTGAACGAACAGCACGACAGAGATATGATGTCGTATTTCAATCATATACATGGTCACAATGGGGTTTTCTCATTGCCCGCGGCCACATATTTTAAAGCAAGCCAATGGATCAAGCTCATGGGTGCCGAAAGCCTGACTCAAAGTGACTGGGCCTGGACCTGCCGCATTCGCAGATATCTGCTTCAAACCATTTATTTACTTGACGATATTTATATGGAACAATGGCACGAGCAGCAGGATGGCAAAATATCCCCTGTAGACAAAACTTTGGATTATATTCATACAAACTATATGACTTGCATAGAGCTTTCAGATATATGCAACATTACCGGTGTAAACCGAACGAAGCTGAATCAGGATTTTAAGAATCGGACAGGAACTACTGTAATCAAATACTTAAACAATTATCGTATTGACATTGCCAAACAGTCATTGATACATACTAACCTGAAATTAGAAGAATTAGCGGATGCACTTGGTTATCGGTACAGTTCTTACTTTACTACACAGTTCACTAAGATAGTTGGGATGACTCCAAATGAGTACCGAAAGCAGAACAGGATTCAACGCGACCCTCACGGATTCAGCTTAGAGACCGAACAGATGTAACAAACTGCAGCAAAGAGCCCTGCCCATTATATCGAAAACAGGCAAGGCTCCTTAGTCAGCTTTTCCTACTGAAAATCAGGCAATTCATCCAGCGTGATAAAATAGCTGCTATTATAAATCTTCTTAAGCGCATCCAGCGGCTGGTTGTCTGTGTCTGTCAGATGTTCTGTCGTCCAAACCATAAAGAACAGCCACTGTACCTTGGCATCCTTCATCTCCTGCTCGGTGGGTATCCTGCCGCACTCGTGGAAGACGATGGGCATTCCCTCCGGCGCCACATCCACACACTCTTCATAAAGCCGTGCTTCCGCACCTGGTGTATAGCTGTCGGCTCCCACCATATCCACATAAGCATCCCCGGGATACCATTCCGCCATAACCCCTCCGTTGCTGGAGTAACCGTAAACCCATATCAGGTTATCCAGCCCCCAGTAATCGGTATACCTGCTGTACATCAGCTGCCATAGCTTGATAAAGTTCTCACTGCCTCCCTTACTCCACCAAAACCATCCGCCGTCCAATTCATGGAATGGTCTCCACAGAATGGGCACTCCCGCATCCTCCAGCTGCTGCAGATACGGTACTGCCCGGTCCATGCCGGCAAGCAGACTGTTATAGGTGTCAGAGCCTGCCACAAAGGCTTCCTCCCAGTTAATATCATCCGCCAGGCATTCGTTATATCCGGAAGCAAAATCTGCACCCGTGTGCCAGCAGATCGTGGGAATGCCGCCTCTCTCCCACCAGTCGATGGCCCTGTCCACAACTCCCTGGAAATCGTTATGTATGAAGTCCATTCCCCGGATCGCAGGAAGTTTTCCCGTGTTTTCCTCCAGATAATCCATCTCATAGTCAGGAGATCCCATCCAGGTGGACTCCATCTGACCCGTCAAACAATACCTACCCCAGGTCTCCTGCAGATACTGATACAAAACTCTAGCATTTTCTATGGCATTTTCATTTGACAGTTCACCGCTGTAGGTGTGGATGATCTGCTCGTAATTTGCTATCTCTTCCACACAATCCTGCCATTCCCGCACCAAATCTTCTGTCACAAAATACAGTCCCGCAATGCGGCCGCCGTTCCATGCTCCCAGCGATAGTCTCTCCAATTCATCAACAGAATCGATTCCATACATCTGTGCCAGTTCATTCATCGTTATCATTACGACTCTTTCCCTTGCCGGGTCAGCCTTGGCCAGAACATCACCTCCCTGCACCGCTTTCCCGGCTGCGTAACCGCTCCAGCCCAGGACTCCCCAGCCTACGTGGCTCGCATCATCGCAGGCATATATTAACGCCAATGCATCCTGACCGTCTGCGCCTTCCATAAAGGACAGATCCTTTCCTGTATAGCTCTCATTGGTTTTTCCAGAGAACAGAAAGGTTCCTTTTTCAAGGATAGCCACCTGTCTGGAAAGCTTTTCTTCCTGAGTAAGCCGGTTGCGGACAAGCGGTGCTTCCTGAGCCTGCCAGACGTCCACCATATCCGTCTGATCTGCCCCCGCCTGACCCTCCGGCATGACACTCTCCTGCGCAGGCGGCACAGACTCCGGCACTGATGATTCTTTCTCTGGAGATGGGGACTCAGAAACCGATGGTTCCTCTGCTCCTCTGCCGCATCCCGTGCAAAGCACCAGGCAAAATAGCAGCAATAATAATCCTTTTCTCATGTATGAGCTTCCTTCCCTTTCTCTTAAGCCGCACTTACCCCTCCACGATCAGGTATCTGCCATCGCCAATGTCGAATACTTCATCCGCGGACAATATTTCATCATCCATGGCCCCTTCGACATCAATGCCTTCCTCCTCAAAGAACTGGATCACCTCATCCACGGAATCCACCACCACTGCCATGCAGTCCTCCAGAAATTCCTCGGCTTCAGCCAGCGTCTCCGCCACCTTCTCCGGAAAAAGCTGAAGCTGATTTTCCAGGAAACACTCCAAAACATCATCATCAAATTCTCGCATATGAATCCTCCTATCATTTATATTATTTTTATTAAGTAATGTCCTTCTTTCACATTAATATACCATGACTGTTCCGTATCATGGTCTGGATGGCCATTCGGCCATTTCATGCCCTGAATAAGGTCACTATACCGTGCTTCACTAACCGGAATACTAATCCTGATCATCTGGTCCCTATAATAATCCCAGCACCTGGCGCGGATGCTCTACCAGTACATCTGCACCGCCTTCCTGCAGCTCTGCGGCGTCCCGAAACCCCCAGAGAGCCCCCACCGTAAAAGCCCCTGCGCTCTTCCCTGTCTTCATGTCCGTGGCAGTGTCCCCCAGGTACAGGATTTCCTCCGCTGTCATCCCAAACTCCTCCAGGATCAGGAATACGCCCTCGGGACTTGGTTTGATGGCCACATTTTCCCTCTGGCCCTGAATGCTGTCAAAACAGCCCTTCCCAAACAGGGTCTCTATGACATTCACTGTCTCTGCATGGGGCTTATTAGAAAGAACGGCAATCTTTAAGCCCCTCTTTTTTAATGCAGCGATCAGCTCCGGAATCCCATCATAGGGCTTTACATGATACATACAGTTTTCCCGAAATATATCCCGGTACAGGGTTAAGGCCTCCTGAAAGTGTGCAAGATATGTATCGCCACCGGCAATAAGCGCTCTGCGGACCAGATTTTCCGCTCCGTCTCCCACAAAGTACTTGTACTGCTGCTCGGTAAAAGGACCCAGGCAGAAGGTTTTCAGCGCCTTGTCACAGCTATATTTGATGCTGGCAATGGAATCGGACAGCGTCCCGTCCAAATCAAAGATCACAGCCTTTTTCATTTTTCCAGCCACTCCTTCGCCTCCTGGTACACTCTGCCCACGGGAAGCCCTACCACATTGTTATAATCACCCTCAATGCTCTCCACATACCTGGCAAAAATTCCCTGTATGCCGTAAGCGCCCGCCTTGTCCAAGGGATCTCCCGTTTTCACATACGCCGCGATCTCTCCTTCTGTCATAGGAAAAAACCGCACCTTCGTGACTTCATGAAAGATCTTGCGCTGCACTTTTTCCGCGCTGTCCTTCCCTGCCGGCCGATACAATAGGGTCACACCCGTGTACACCCGGTGATCCCTACCTGAGAGATTTTTCAGCATTACTATGGCAGCCTTTTCATCCTCCGGTTTTCCCAGCACGCAGTCTTCTCTTGCCACCACCGTATCAGCGCCGATGACAAGCACTTCCTCCTTGTCCGGCAGCATGGAGAACACCGCCTCCGCCTTCTGCCGGGAAAGCGCCTCTACCAGCTTCCCCGGAGATTTCGCATCCACGTTCTCTTCCGTATTACTTACCATGATCTCAAAGTTCAGTCCGATCTGCTCCAGCAGCTCCCGCCTGCGTGGGGAGCCGGACGCCAGTATAATTCTCATAATGACACTCCATCTTTCCAGATGTGCTGCATACAGCCACACATATCTGTATTCCCACAAGACATTTTATTTCTTGTGATGTATCTCGGGGATAAAGGTTCTTGTGACGCTGTTGTTTTCCTGGTTGTGTCCCTGTGCCCTGACTATCGCCTCCTGGCAGAACACCTCCTGGGCCTGAAACAGGGGCTTGCCCCTTCTGTTCACTCTCTCGTAGGTGCCGTCCTCCTGGAGCACGGATGCCTTTACATTATCTCTCAACAAATTCTCCAGAATATGATACATCCGCTCCTTCAGTTCCGAAGTGTCCACAGGAAACAGAATCTCCACTCGTCTCTCCAGATTCCTCGGCATCCAGTCCGCACTGCCGCAATATATCTCATAATGGTCACCGTTCTGAAAATAGAATATCCTGCTGTGTTCCAGGAAATTGCCCACGATGGACCGCACGGTAATATTTTCGCTGACTCCCTTGATACCCGTTTTCAGGCAGCAGATGCCGCGGACGATCAGGTCAATCTTTACGCCTTGTGCACTGGCCTGATAAAGCGCCGCAATAATGTCCTCATCGCAGAGGGAATTCATCTTGGCAATGATGCGGGCGGGCCGGCCCTCCGAAGCATAACGCCTCTCCCGATCGATCAGGTATAAAAATTTCTCCTTCAGCCACAGGGGTGCAAGGGAAAGCTTGTTCCACACCAGGGGCTCCGAGTATCCGGACAGCATATTAAACACTGCAGTAGCGTCTTCGCCGACGGTCTCGGAACAGGTCATCAGACCGATATCCGTGTAGAGCTTGGCGGTGGCATCATTGTAATTGCCGGTGCCAAGATGCACATAACGCCGGATGCCATCCTCCTCCCGACGCACCACCAGTGTGATCTTACAATGGGTTTTCAGTCCCACCAGGCCGTAAATCACATGACATCCCGCTTTCTCCAGCATTTTTGCCCAGACAATATTGTTCTCCTCATCAAAACGGGCCTTCAGCTCCACCAGCACCGTCACCTGTTTCCCATTCTCCGCCGCCTGGGCAAGTGCCCTGATAATGGGCGAATTGCCGCTGACACGGTAGAGCGTCTGCTTGATGGCAAGGACCTCCGGATCTCTGGCTGCCTGGCGGATAAAATCCACCACCGGCTCAAAGGTCTGGTAGGGGTGGTGAAGCAGTACATCCCCCTTCCGAAGCTCCTCAAAGATATCGCAGCCCGCAGGCAGCTCCGGTACCGGCTGGGGTGTGTAGCCCTCATGCTTCAGATGTTCAAAACCCTCCAGCCCATACAGCTTCATAAGTACAGTAAGATCCAGAGGGCCGTCAATCCTGTAAATATAGGACTCGTCGATCTTGAGCTCCTCCTTCAGTATCTTGAAGAGTCTCTTATCCATGTCGGCCTCCACCTCCAGGCGGATAGCCTCTCCCCACTGACGCTTTTTCAACTGTTTTTCAATCTCCTTTAAGAGATCCGCTGCCTCGTCCTCCTCGATGGTCAGGTCGGCGTTGCGCATGATCTGGAAGGGATGTGCGCAGACAATGTCATAGTTTAGAAATAGCTTAGGCATATTCCGTTCGATGATCTCCTCTAACAGGATGACCTTGCGGATGCCGGCATGGTCGGGCAGCTGGACAATACGGCTCAATACCCCGGGCACCTGGACCGTTGCAAACTCCAGCTCGCTTTTTTCGTCCTTCTTTCGCACAAGTGCTGCAATATTCAGTGTCTTGTTCCGGATCAGGGGAAAGGGCCGGGAGGAATCCACCGCCATGGGCGTCAGCACCGGGTACACGTTTTCCTCAAAGTAATGGTCCACGAAGGCCGCCTCTTCCGCCGTCAGCTCCTCGTGCTGCCGTATGATCTGGAGACCATTCTGGCGCAGCTGGGGCACCAGAGAGCGATTGTAGGTGGAATACTGAAGCTCCACCAGCTGATGGATTGCCGTATCAAGAAGCTTTAGCTGCTCCATGGGCGTCAGTCCTGCAATGTCCGGTTTACTGTATTTTGCATTCACCATATCCTGTAGGGATGCCACCCGGATCATGAAAAACTCATCCAGATTTGACGCTGTGATGCTTAGGAATTTCAATCTTTCAAACAGCGGAATACTCTTGTCCCTGGCTTCATTCAGCACCCTGTGGTCAAACAGGATCCAGCTTAATTCCCTGTTGGTATAATATTTCGGATTTCTAAAATCAATCTCTGCCATGGCTTCTTTGCTCCCATTTTCCTTATCTGCCGATACCCTGATGATGTTGTTGCCACCTATAAGTCCTTATGCTGCTTCAGCACGGGCTCAATGCTGAACACTTCCTTGAAAAATTCTTCCCGAATCAGGAAGAATCCTTTCTCCAGAGTGATATCCTCCTGTGTATCCACCGTCAGCACAAGCTTATTCCCTTTTAGAGATGCTTTCAGACCGTTAAGCTTCTGCTTGTGGCTCCTGTCCAGGCCACCCGCAAGACGCAGAATAGCGGTCAGCTTCGCCACGATCAGATAGGAATCCCGGTCCAGGTGGGTAACGCTTGTCTGCTGGCTGTCGTACACGAACCTGCTGTAATTGAACCGCGCCACATTTGCCACGATCTCTCGCTCCAGATGGGAAAGACCAATGATCTCTGTGGCCATGATGATCTGATAGGAATTTTCCCCGATGCCCACCATGCCGATATATTTCCCGCAGTCGTGAAGGATGGAGGCCAGTCTGAGATACAGCCGTTCCCGTCTGCCAAGGCCGTGGACCTTTTTCATGCTGTCAAAAATGGTGGTGGTAATGCGCTCCAGAGTCTCCGAGCGTTTCTTGCTTCCCATATAACGTTTGCTGATATTGGTGGCACAGGCTATGATGTCCTTTTCAAAATCATGTATCCCGTGCAGGAGTTTGTTTTTTTCCGCATATTCGTAGGCGATACCGTCGCAGAGCGTAGCGCCCGGCGCCCAGATCTTACTGGCCCCCATCAGTTCAGCGATCCTCACCACCAGCATGGCGCTGATAAACACCAGGGGCACCTTCTCCTCGGAAATTCCTAAAGCCAGCGCCGCCTGGGTAATGCTGCCGGAACGGATCTGATCCTGGAAAGCCGCATAATCGGCTGCGGTCAGCATAGCGCTGCTGCCGTTTTCCCTGACGATGCAGGGAGAAATATAGTCGTCCACAACGATCAGGTTACGTATCTCCCGATCCTTCAGATACAGCTTTTTATAGGTGCCCAGCTGAGCCATTGCCATCTCGTCGATCAGGTTCTCAAACTGGGAATTTCGCGCTTCAAAACGGTTCAGGTACTCCTGGATACGCAGAACGCCCAATCTCAGATTCTGGGTGGACACCAGGGTATCATTGTCAAACAGGGAGAGCTGGATACTGCCGCCGCCAATGTCCAGAATTGCCGTCTTTTCTTCGATGATACGGTTGAAGGTCCCACCCCTGGCTGCCACAGCCTTGTATCCCAGAAAACGCTGTTCAGAATTGCTCAACACGCCGATATGAATCCCGGTGCGCTGGGCAATCTGGTCCTGTATGATGGTGGTGTTTGCCGTCTCCCGGATGGCGCTGGTGCCGTAGGCCTTGTAATCATCCACCTTGTAGGCGCGCATCCTGTCCGCAAACTCGTTTAAGGTCCGGCAGAGCTCATCTATTTTCTCGTTGCTGATCTTGTCATGAAAATATGTGTCAGTGCCCAGGTCCAAACGCCGCTTAACGCAGTCGATCTCCTTCATGCCGCTCTTGGCCGAAAACTCAAATATTTTCATAGTGAGCTCGAAACTGCCCACATCTATAGCTGCAAAGGTTTTGACGCTCATCTGTGTACACCTCCATTCATGCAGCCGCCAAGCAGATAATCTATAAACTGCTGGGCGGTCCTTCCGGACAGACCGCCATGGGACAGTTCCCATTTATTGGCCTCCAGAAGAAGTTCCTCCTCTGGCATATCAAGACCGCTCCGCTCCGCCAGCGCCTTCACAATGGCCTGGAACTGCTTTTTGTCAGGAGCCCCAAAATAGATTGTCACGCCAAAGCGGTGCACCAGGGACAACTTTTCCTGGACGGTGTCCCCTGTATGCATGTCCTGACGGATCTCCTCCTTGTCGCTGTAATTTTCCCTGATCAGGTGTCTTCGGTTTGAGGTTGCATAGATCAGTACATTCTCCGGCTTTTTCTCCAGTCCGCCCTCAATGACTGCTTTCAGGTATTTGTATTCGATCTCAAAATCTTCAAAGCTTAAATCATCCATGTAGATGATAAATTTATAATTCCTATTTTTGATCTGGCTGATCACCTGATTTAAATCCTGAAACTGGTGCTTGTATATTTCTATGATACGAAGGCCTCTGTCATAATATTCATTGGCAATGGCCTTGATACAGGAGGATTTGCCCGTGCCGGCATCTCCAAACAAAAGACAGTTGTTTGCCTTTCTTCCCGCCACAAAAGCATCTGTGTTATCTGTTAGTTTCCGTTTTGGGATCTCGTAGCCCACCAGGTCGTCAAGACTGACATGGGCAATGTTCAGGATTGGCTCAACGCGCACACCCTCATCGTCATGGACTACCCGGAAGGACTTATGGAGACCGAACTTACCCACGCCGTACTCCCTGTAAAACCGGGTCAGGGTATCCTTCATCTCCTCGGGGGTATGGTCATGGCTGAACTGCTCCGCCAGTTCGCAGATGCGGGCACAGATCCGCTGATTGTATACCTTGCTCTCCCGGCTGCTGCTCTGATAATGCTCCACCAGGGAAAACTCAGGTGCCTTAAGCTTTTGAACCAGGGGCCCAAAATCATAGTCATAAAGCTCTTTAAAGATCTCAATGTCATGGAGGGCGGCATCATTCACCGTCCCCTGAATGGCCCCGCGGATCTCACAGCCGCAACTGTAGCTGTTTTCGTTGTTCACCAGCAGATTTGCCAGATAGCAGTGCCACAGGTTCCCGTGGAAACCGTAACGGCCCGCCAGGTCAATGAGCATGTAGATGCATTGATAAAACAGCTCTCTGGCGCCTTCTCCGTCACTGTCCGCCATCAGCCGGGCCATGTCGTGAAGGAGCTCTCCTTCTTCAAAATTTCTATATACGATCAGTTCTTTTTCCCTCATGCTAATAATTCCCCAGAATTTTCATATTCCGCGCTTCATCCCTAAGACCACGTAATGCATTTTTCACGGCGCTGTCAGACAGATTGCCCTCGAAATCAATAAAAAAGCGGTATTCCCAGTTCCTGCCCTCGATGGGCCGGCTCTCGATCTTCGTCATGCTCAGGTTATTGTAAATAAAATGGGACAGCATGTGATACAGGGAGCCGCTCTCATGAGGCACTTCAAAGCAGATGCTGATCTTTCCGGCATCTTTCTTAAATATTTTCTGATTGGTGACGATGATGAACCGGGTGGAATTGGAATCGGACTGGTTCACGCCCTTCTGCAGCACCTCCAGGCCGTAGATTTTTCCCGCATGCTCTCCGGCGATGGCAGCTTGGGACTTATTGCCGTCCTCCGCCACCTTCATGGCAGCAAAGGCATTGTTCTGCATACTGATCTGCTGCCAGTCATAGTTTCCCAGAAATCTGGCGCTCTGCATCAGGGACTGGGGATGGGAGAAGACGGTTTTGATGTCGGACAGCTTTGCGCCCGGCACACCCAACAGGCAATGCTCAATCTTGATGATATGCTCTCCCACTATGTAATTTTCGTACTCCTGAAGCAGATCATAAATTTCCGTCACAATTCCAGCCGTGGAGTTTTCGATGGGGAGTACCGCAAAATCCGCGCTGCCCTCGTCAATGGCACTCATGGCATCACGAAAGGTGTCCACATGGAAGCTGTTGACCTGGTCACCGAAGTACTGCATCATAGCGGCTTGGGAGTATGCACCTTCTGCGCCCTGGAATACCACTCTTACTTTTTGGGTCTCCAGCCGGTCAACGCCGATGAAGGGGAGTTTGCCGAGGCTTCCGTGCTCCGCCAGAAGTTGGTACTGGAGTTTCCGGCTCATGGACATTATCTGCTCAAAGAGTTCTTCGATGCCGTGGCTGTTGAAATCGTTGTGGGTCATGGATTTGACTTTGGCCAGTTTTTCTGTCTCACGTTGTCTGTCGAAGACTTTTTTGCCGGTTTGGATTTTGTATTCGGCTACTTGTTTGCATATTTCCATGCGTTGTTCGTAGAGAGATACGATCTTTTCGTCAATGGAGTCAATCTGCTCGCGCAGCTGGAGTAGGTCCATGGTGTTTTTCGCTCCTTTGTGGTCATTTTTATGTCGTAAATATAATGTCTTGCTACTGTTCACCCCATGCTTAATTCAGGCCAGCCCTGTCAATGTCCTGACCGCAGACCGTTCGGAGCACGTCGGCACTTAGCGAGGTCCTGTCGAGCCAGCTCTGCCACGCAGAGCTTGTGTCCGCGTACGTGCGGAGCCGAGCGGAAGCGCGTCTGCGGTCAGGACATTGACAGGGCTGGCC
>JAFLRN010000051.1 GCA_022511385.1 Acetatifactor sp. | reverse complement strand
AGGTACTTTCGAGCTTAGTGTCCGCTACGTGTTTTTCAAGCGGGAGCGTGTCTGCGGTCGGGACCTTGCCATGGCTGGGCGTCACTTGCGGAAACCCGAAAATCGTCACTTGCGGAAACCCGCAAATCCTCGCTTGCGTAAAACCCAAATCCCATAACCCCAGTGACATCAGTGAACTATACAGAATATGCATAAGAATACAGTATGTGCAAAAAGTATGCAAAATATCAAAAAAGAAGTATTTTGAAAGTTTATAGATAATGGCATATAAGTATATGATTTTAAAGGAGAAACAAAAATGAGACGAGTAGTTGTCACAGGCCTGGGCGCCATCACGCCCATCGGCAACAACGTATCAGAATTTTGGACCAGCATAAAGCAGGAGAAGACCGGCTTCGCCCCCATCACCAGATTTGATACCACAGAATACAAAGTCAAGCTGGCCGCCGAAGTCAAAGACTTTGATCCCGAGCAATACATGGACAAAAAGACCGCCAGACGCATGGAGCAATTCTGCCAGTTCGCCGTGGCGGCAGCAGGCGAAGCCCTTGCCGACGCTGCCCTTGATATGGAAAAAGAAGATCCCTACCGGGTGGGATGCGCAATCGGCAGCGGCGTAGGAAGCCTTCAGGCCATTGAGAGAGAACATGGCAGACTGACAGAAAAAGGCCCTTCTCGTGTGGGCCCCCTGTTTGTGCCCCTGATGATTTCCAACATGGCAGCCGGAAATGTCAGCATCCAGTACGGCCTAAAGGGCAAAAGTCTGAACGTAGTGACAGCCTGTGCCACGGGAACCAACTCCATTGGCGAGGCCTTCCGCACCATCCAGTACGGCGATGCCGATGTGATGGTGGCAGGCGGCACGGAGAGCGCAGTGACCCCCATCAGCATTGCAGGTTTTAGTTCCCTGACGGCATTGTCTGACTGTGAGGATCCTGCACGTTGCTCTATTCCTTTTGACAAGGACAGAAGCGGCTTTGTCATGGGAGAGGGTGCAGGCGTGGTCATCCTGGAGGAGCTGGAGCACGCGAAGAAGCGGGGCGCCCGCATTTACGCAGAGGTGCTGGGATATGGCTGTTCCTCCGACGCTTATCATATTACCTCCCCTGCGGAGGACGGCTCCGGTGCCGCAAAGGCGATGACCAACGCGCTGGAGGACGGCAGTGTGAAGCCGGAGGATGTGACCTATATTAACGCCCATGGCACCAGCACCCATCACAATGATCTGTTTGAGACCAGGGCCATTAAGCTGGCTTTCGGGGAACATGCCAAGAATCTGAAGATCAATTCCACCAAGTCCATGGTAGGTCATCTGCTGGGGGCAGCGGGTGCAGTGGAGTTCATTGCCTGTGTCAAGGAGCTTCAGGAGGGTTTTATTCACAGAACAGTGGGACTTCAAGAATCGGATGAAGAGTTGGATCTGAATTACTGTAAGCAGAGTTATACGGAGGATGTGCCATATGCTCTCAGCAATTCCCTGGGTTTTGGCGGCCATAATGCCAGTATCCTGATTGGAAAGTACAGTGAGGTTTAAGAACGGATTGAGGGAATTTTATTGGACACCAAGATCTTTCTGAGATGATGGAAAACTCCTGGAATGGCAAGAAGTTCCTGAAATGTCAGGAAGTTTATGGAATGATAGGAAATTCCTAGAATAACGGGAAATTCTTGGAATATCAGGAAATTCCTGGAATAACGGGAAACTCCTGTGACCGCGGCAGATTTAAAAAAGGAGATTAAAAGGATATGTCACTATATACAGCAAAAGAAATTATGGATATCATTCCCCATCGCTACCCATTCCTGCTCATTGACACCATAGAGGAGCTGGAGCCGGGTGAGCGTGCGCTGGGAAAAAAGTGCGTCAGTGTTAACGAACCGTTTTTCCAGGGACATTTTCCGGGAAATCCTGTGATGCCCGGAGTTCTGATCATGGAGGCCCTGGCCCAGGTGGGTGCGGTGGCTATCCTTTCAAAGCCTGAGTTCAAGGGGCACACTGCCTACTTTGCAGGCATCGACAAGGCTCGGTTCCGCCAGAAGGTGGTTCCCGGAGATGTGCTGATGCTGGAGACCACCATCGTCAAGGCGAAGGGACCCATCGGTGTGGGAAAGGCGGTGGCTACAGTAAATGATAAAAAGGTTGCCGAGGCAGAGCTTACCTTTGCCATTGGCCAGTAACTAGGAAAGGTATGGTGTTGAAATGAGTCTTTTAAAGGAAAAGCGCGCTGATTTTTTCAGAAGAAACCTGGGAAAGTTAGGCGGCTATACAACGTTGAGGGGGACGGAGACAAAAGCGGCAGGCGAGTCCGCAGAGAAAACGGAAGATGTGAACCAGTCCCAGCAGAGAGACACCTATATGATCCGCTGTCCAAAGTGCGGCAGGATGGTGGAGAGAGCGCGCGTGGTGCGCAGGAAGTATGTCTGCTATGAATGTGATGGGTACTTTAGGGTGAAGGTGCCAAACCGCATCAAGATGGTGGCGGATCCCCACACCTTCGAGCCCTGGTTTACGGATATGCCTGTGCGCAATCCCCTTTCCTATGAAGGTTACGAAGAAAAATTGCAGGAGGCAAAGGAGAAGACCGGACTGGAGGAGGCCGTTACCGTGGGCCGATGCAAGGTGTTCGGCGAGGATATCGTTCTTGGCATCTGCGATTCCCGTTTCCTGATGGCCAGCATGGGGCAGGTGGTGGGAGAGAAGATCACCGCAGCCGTCGAAAAGGCTATCGAATTAAAGCTTCCTGTATTTCTGTTCTGCTGCTCCGGCGGCGCCAGGATGCAGGAGGGCATTGTGTCCCTGATGCAGATGGCGAAGACTTCCGCGGCCATCCAGAAGCTGGGCGAGGCGGGGCTTTTGTACTGCACTGTGCTGACGGATCCCACCACGGGGGGCGTTACGGCAAGCTTTGCCATGCTGGGCGACGTGGTCATGGCGGAGCCCGGGGCGCTGATCGGCTTTGCAGGTCCCAGGGTCATCAAGCAGACCATCGGCCAGGAGCTTCCGGAGGGCTTCCAGACGGCGGAGTTTCTGGTAGAGCACGGCATTATCGACGGCATTGTCAAGAGAGAAAACCTGAAAAAGACCATATATTTCCTGGTGAAGGCCCATCAGGGCAGGGAGAAGCAGTACGCAGAATTTACCCCCGGAACGGATTCCCATTTTGTCCTGAGTGAAATCCTGAAGGAGCAGTCATGGAAGGTCCATCCAAAGAATGCCTGGGAGAAGGTGAAGGCCGTGCGAAAGGTGGAAAGACCCTCCGCTATTGATTACATGGATCACATTTTCGACTATTTTGTGGAAGCTCACGGAGACCGGACTTTCCGCGATGATCCTGCCATTGTGGGCGGCATTGCATTTCTGGACGGTCAGCCTGTGACCGTGATCGCGGATCATAAAGGCAAGAATATCAAGGAATGCCAGGAACGCAACTTTGGTATGCCCATGCCGGAGGGGTATCGGAAGGCGCTGCGTCTGATGAAGCAGGCGGAGAAATTCAACCGGCCCATCATCAGCTTTGTGAACACCTCCGGTGCCTTCTGCGGCATCGAGGCCGAGGAGAGAGGACAGGGTGAGGCCATTGCAAGGAATCTGAGGGAGATGGCGGCCTTGAAGGTGCCCGTGCTCTGTATTTTTATCGGCGAGGGCGGTAGCGGCGGCGCCCTGGCCACGGCTGTGGGCAACGAGGTGTGGATGCTGGAAAATGCCACCTATTCCATTCTCTCTCCCGAGGGGTTTGCCTCTATTCTTTGGAAGGATTCCTCCAGGGCAAAGGAGGCCAGCGAGGTCATGCATATCACGGCACAGGACTTGAAAAATCTGCGAGTGATCGAGAAAATCATTCCGGAGTTCGGCGGCGCAGATGACAATACAGTGGAGGCTATCGGCGGTTACTTAAAGGAACAGATGAAGGATTTTCTGTTGAGGTATCAGGGAATGTCCGGCCAGGAGATTGCTGAGGAGAGATACCGGCGCTTCCGCAGCTTTTAAGGATCGGCTGCGAGAGACTGCGGGAAAATCTGTGATGCCCAAGATGGCATTGAGGGAAGGTTAGGTTTGTTATGTCTATCAGAATTATCGGAACGGGAAGCGCTCTGCCGGAAAAGATCGTGGGCAACCGGGATTTGACGGAGCTGGTGGAGACCTCCGACGAGTGGATCAAAGAGAGAACAGGCATCGGCAGCAGGCATATCTCCACAGGGGAAACGCTGGTATCCCTGACGGCGAATGCCTGTGAAAGGGCATTGGAAAACGCAGGAAGGGAAGCTGCGGATGTGGAGCTTTTGCTGGTTGCCACCTGCAGCCCCGAGAGAAACATCCCCTGCGCGGCATGCCAGGTTCAGAGCGCGATCGGCGCAAATCAGGCGGTGGCCTTTGATCTGAACGCCGCCTGCGCCGGATTTCTCTTTGCGCTGAATACGGCCTGGGCCTATGTGGAAGCGGGAATCTATAAAAATGCCCTTGTGGCAGGGGGAGAGGTGCTGTCCAAAATAGTGGACTGGACTGACCGCGGCACCTGCATTCTCTTTGGCGATGGCGCAGGCGCTGTGTATGTGGAGAAGTGTGAAACAGGCGGAATATTAGGCTTTGTACAACACTCCGACGGCACAAAGGGCGATGTACTCAAATGCGACAGCCGGGCCCTTAAGAATCCATATGTGGACCGGCCCATGGAAGCACAGTATGTACAGATGGACGGCAGGGAGGTCTTTGCCTTTGCAGTGCGCCAGGTCCCGGCGAGTATCCAGGAGGTGCTTGAGAAGACAGGCATTGGCGCAGCCGATATCGATCTCTTTGTACTGCACCAAGCCAACAAACGCATCATAGAGGGCATTTCCAAGCGTCTTTCCGTAGACCTGGACCGCTTCCCCATCAATCTGGACCGGGTAGGTAACATGTCCGCCGCTGCGATCCCCGTGCTTTTAGACGAGCTAAACCGCCAGGGAAGACTAAAATCCGGCATGAAGCTGGTCCTCTCCGGCTTCGGAGCCGGCCTCACCTACGGAGCATGTGTGATGGAGTGGTAAACGCCAGGTAAGCCATGTTGATTTTGGTTGACATTTCCGCAAAAATTGGTAAATTATTATAGTAAAAGGAAGGCATAAGTAAAAATGGGGCGCAACACACAACGTTCCCTGAATGAGCTGCTGGTAAACCTGTTCAACCACGTTATGGACATGGAGGCCAAAGCAGTGCTCACGGAAGGGTATAAAGACATCAGCAATAACGATCTGCACATTATCGAGGCAATCGGTGTAGGAGAGCCCCGGAACATGACAATGATAGCAAATATGCTCACCGTCACGGTAGGCACCCTGACCACCAATATGAACGGCCTGGAGAAAAAGGGATACATCCGCCGAGAGCGTGGACAGGAGGATAAGCGGGTGGTGTATGCGACTCTGACAGAAAAGGGACGAAAAGCGTTCTACCATCACCGCGATTTCCATAAAAAAATGATCCGTGCCATAGTGAAAGACTTAAGTGAGGATGAGCTGGAGATACTATACAGGTGTCTGGTGAATCTCAACAGCTTTCTGGAAACAGAAACAGCTAAGAAGGAATAGACAAAACAGACAACAGGGAAGTTTATGAGTGCTGAGGAGAGAGGAAAGGAAAAACGGGTAAATATCAAAACAGTGGCCTACGGCCGGACCGCTATGATCCTGCTGGGCTTTCTGGCACAGCTGGCGCTTTTGGTGGTGGGATATTATCTGCTGAGCAGCTACAGCTTTTGGTTTTATGGGCTTTTTTTGCTGATCAGCGCTGTGGCGCTGTTGAATATCTACAGTACAAGGGGAAATCCGGATATGAAGCTTGCCTGGATGTTCCCCATTGCTATTTTCCCCATTTTCGGCTCTATCTTCTATGTGACCATCATAACCCAGCCCAGGAGCAAGGTAATTTACAGCAAGCTTCAGGGGTTAGCAAAATACACCCGCCAGCATGTGCACTCCGACAAAGAGGTGTGGGACAGGCTTCGGACGGAGAATCCCCAGATGGGCCGGCTGTGTCAATACCTTTGGAACTGCGACTGCAGCCCGGTTTATGAGAACACCAAGGTGAAATATTATCCCTTGGGAGACGGACAGTTTCCTGATATGGTTGAGGCACTGATGCAGGCTGAAAAATATATTTTTATGGAGTTTTTTATCGTCAGCGACGGACGTATGTGGGATACCATCCTGGAGGTGCTGAAGGAAAAGGTGAAGCAGGGGGTGGAGGTCCGCTTTATGTATGATGGCACCTGCGCGCTCTGGTATCTGCCCAGAAATTATCCCCAGCAGCTGGAAAAGGAAGGCATTAAATGCAAAATGTTTTCGCCAGTGAAATTTCTCTTTTCCCCCCACTTTAATAACCGCGACCACCGCAAGGTAGTTGTGGTGGACGGGAAGGTGGCATTTACCGGCGGTATCAATCTGGCGGATGAATATATCAATGAAAAACCGCGTTTCGGTCACTGGAAGGATGTGGGTGTCATGCTGGTCGGTGATGCGGTGGAACGCTTTACTCATATGTTTCTGGAAATGTGGAACGTCTCGGTGCGGAAAGAAGATGATTACAGTGCTTATGTGCGCCCTGACGGCATCCTGCCAGAGAGTGACGGTTATGTGATTCCCTACAGTGTATGTCCCCTTGGACCTGAGCGGGTGGGAGAGCGTGTGTATCTGGATATTATTAATACCGCTCACACCTATGTGCACATTATGACCCCGTACCTGATACCGGACCACCAGATGCTGACTGCGTTGACCTATGCTGCCAAGCGGGGGGTGGAGGTTATCATCATCATGCCCCATATTCCGGATAAAAAATATGCCTTTGTGCTGGCAAAGACCTATTA
The DNA here is from genome assembly GCA_022511385.1 of Acetatifactor sp. Taxonomy (GTDB): domain Bacteria; phylum Bacillota; class Clostridia; order Lachnospirales; family Lachnospiraceae; genus Acetatifactor. The sequence goes on along the minus strand of JAFLRN010000051.1, from coordinate 12,023 downwards.
CAACCAGCTGTTGGAGGCAGGGGTACGGATCTGTGAGTATACGCCCGGCTTCGTCCATGCCAAGGCCTTTGTGTCCGACGACGAGAAGGCGGTGGTGGGCACTGTGAACCTGGACTACCGCAGCCTCTACCACCACTTTGAATGCGGAGTCATCCTCTACAAGAACTCCCAGGTAGCAGAAGTGGAACGCGACATCCAGGAGACGCTGGAAAAATGCCTGGAAATGACAGTCGAGGACTACAAACGCCAAAGACTGACAGACCGGATATTGGGAAGGATCATGAGGATTGTAGCACCAATGATGTAGGTCATCGCAAAGCCATGCAAAAATAAAGGTGTCGATGATGCGTGGGGGCTTGCTCACAAAGCATCATCGGCACCTTTATTTTTATAGGGCGCGCGCCCTATGAATGCATGGCTGACCCACCTCCACAAACTCCAATCCATCCGCTTTCCACACCCCCAGATTGAAAAATACGCTACGTTTTCCCGTTAACGCGCCACGCCAAATATAAATCATATAGCTGAAACTTCCCCCAAAAACATTCGTCTATACATATACCAACACCCGAAAGGAGGCATCCCTTCATGAAGGACACCCAAATCCTGGACCTCTACTGGGCCCGGGACGAGCAGGCCATCACCGAAACCCAGCGCAGCTACGGCAGCTACTGCTATAGCATTGCCTTTCGCATCCTATACGACCGTGAGGATGCCGACGAATGCGTCAACGATACCTGGCTTAGGGCATGGAACGCCATACCACCTGAACGCCCGCGCAGACTGGCACTGTTTCTGGGAACCATTACCCGCAACCTGTCACTGGACAGATGGAAAGGGAAGCATGCTATGAAGAGAGGAAACGGAAGTATCATGTTGGCGCTGGACGAGCTGGCGGAATGTGTTCCGGACAGCCATAGTATGGAGGATGCCGTGGAGACAGCAGAGCTTGAGCGGCTGCTTGATCAGTTTTTGCATACCCTGCCGGAGCGGGAGTGCAACATATTTCTGCGGCGTTACTGGTATGTGGAAGAATACAGCAGCATCGCAAAGCGATACGGAATGAACCTGAATACGGTAAAGACAACGCTTTTCCGCACCCGTGCAAGATTGAAAAGTTTTTTGGAGAAGGAGGGGATTGTGATATGAGCGACAGAGAGATAAAAACAGATCAGATCCAGAGCGCACTGCGGCTGATGGAGGCTTTGGGCGGTGTTGACCAGAAACTTTTACTGCGCAGCGAATACCGCCGTAAACCCTATTGGGCCTATGGAAGTGCAGCGGCAGCCTGTCTTGCCCTGGTGGTGGTGGGAGTGTTGTCCTGGAATGGGCTGCGCATGATCTGGATTTCTAAAGGTGGGGCGGATTCTTCTTCAGCAGGAGGCAACGGCTATGACAGTTCGCCCATGCTTGCGGATGCAAGGTCTAATGATACTGCTGAATCGGAGGCTGACAGTGGAAATTATAGTACGGCTGTTGTCACTGAAGATGCAGGGTTGGACAACACAGAATCCATGTATGATGCTACAAAAGAAGATCTGGCTGATACCGAGAACCAGATTCAGGATATGGAAAGCAGTAAAGAACATGATGAATTTACAAATTCAACAGATGGGCAGCCAGAGGACAATCCTATGTTTTCCGGCAACAGAGAAGAGGAAGTTTGCGCAGATCCCCGTGACTCAAGAAAGGAACTGTCCGAGGAGGAAGCGAGGAATACAGAAGTCTTCGGCGCCTACCTTCCGAAAAATCTTCCTGCGGGATATACCTTCGAAAATGCCCGGGGCAGTGACAGTGGAATTACTGTAACCTGGACCAGAGGAATGGATAGTATTATGATCTCCGTTTCCCTGGTTGAGTCGGAGAGTACGGTGACAGTGGATGTGGGAAAGCCGGAAACCTATGACGTGCGGCTCTATGAAATTCCCTATGGGGAGACGGTGCCGGAGGAATACCGTCAGGTGTTCAACGATCCCCTGTTTGCTGCGAAGGATCTGAGCCTTGAGGTGGTACGCAGCCGGATGAAATCTGTCCGGGACGCAGGGGACACGGATACGCCCAGAGGCAGCTTTTCAGTGCTATATCCGGATGGTGTGGTTCTGCGCTTTAACGGACGCGGATCTGCAGATGAAATTTGGGAAATGCTTCATCCCTGAATGCGCTCATTTTCACGTATGCGTTTCTTATAAGAATCAGCGCTGCCACCGTCCGGAGGCACCGCAGGGCAGTATAAGGCCGCTCTCAGTCACAGGGAGCCCGATTTCGTCGGCCTCCACATGTCCTCCAAACCGTTTGGTAACGGCAGTATTCAGCATATATGTCAGTACAGCGGGCTGCAGGCCCGTAGTATAGGAATTGATCAGAAAGAAAAGTGCATTGTCGGAGAGTATCTGGGTCGTCAGTTCCATAAAAGGCCAGATGCTCTCTTCTATTTTCCAGATTTCCCCTTTCGGTCCCCTGCCATAAGAGGGAGGATCCATAATAATGCCGTCATATTTGTTTCCGCGCCGGATCTCCCGCTCCACAAACTTCACGCAGTCGTCCACCAGCCAGCGGATGGGGGCCTGGCCTAAGCCTGAGGCCTGAGCATTCTCCTTCGCCCAGCCCACCATCCCCTTGGAGGCGTCCACATGGGTGACGTTTGCCCCGGCGGCCGCTGCGGCCAGGGTGGCACCGCCTGTATAGGCGAAGAGGTTCAACACCTTCAGCGGCTTGTCCGAAGGGCGGTTTGCGTTTTTGATGATCCCTGAAAACCAGTCCCAGTTTACAGCCTGTTCCGGGAAGAGGCCCGTGTGCTTGAAGCTGAAAGGCTTCAGACGAAAGGTGAGGGTGCCGTAGGAAATACTCCACTCGTCCGGCAGGTCAAAAAACTCCCATTCCCCGCCTCCCTTGGAGCTTCGGTGGTAATGGCCGTTCTTCTTCTTCCAGCCCTTGTGGACATGGGGCGTGTTCCATATTACCTGGGGATCCGGCCGCACCAGGATATAGTCCCCCCATCTCTCCAGTTTTTCTCCGCCCGAGGTGTCAAGTACCTCGTAATCCTGCCAGTTATCTGCAATCCACATGGGGCTCGTTCCTTTCCCTTCGTTGTCGGTTTTGATTACCGGGTCATTTTACCACATTTTTGGGAGTCTGACTAGGGCGCGATTTCAACTTAAGTGGAAGCAGAAAGGTTTCTTAAAAGATGATTACTTGAAAGGCACAGAAGGTATATCATGATATTACAAGATATAGATACATGCAGTAACGTAAGAAAAAATCAGGCAGTGCAGGAGGAAAAAGGAATGTGGAACAAGGTTAAGAGAATGATGGCCGGTGTCATGATGGCGGCGTTGTTATTTTCAGTGAGTTATGGCATAATCGGCACGAATGACGAGTACCAGATTTCAGTGTGTGGGGAAGCACCTGAACCCCATAATGTAGTTATTCAATAATCAAGAAGGATAGAGAAATCTTCATACAGGTAACGCTTGAGTGCATCTGCATTTTTATAGTATTCAGTTATAACATTAAGACCACAGGCAAATATTCCGGTTCTATGCGCCTCTTCCAGGATGGAGCATTCACCTAGTGCCTGGGAATAATAGAACAGATATCCGGCGTAAGCATGAGGTGCATATCGCATGACAGTTAAGTCGATTCGTTCAGGTAAGCTTATTATTTCTTCATAATGCTTCTGTGCATACAAACAATGACAATACACATACATTGATGAGCTAAAAGTATGGGTATACATTTGAATATCTGGATGAACCCTGGCTGCATATTCAAACAACTGAGCGTAAAAAAACGAGCAGAGATGAGAATCTCTGGTTAGACGATATTCATGAGCCAAACCATTCAGACAAGTTATCTCACACCATGAAAGCCGATATTGATGGAGACGATGAATATCAAAATCAGGCAAAGTGCAGTGTAATGTCTCCAGATAGGTGTTTATGTCTCCCTGGGCAGAAGGACAGGCGGTAACTTTCAGGAGGAGATATGTCTGATGCCAGAGGAGATCTTTCTCATCCAGCAGACTTTCCATCTCAGACAGGTATTGCATAACCTCTTCGTCCGACAAAAGATGCCGATGTATCAACTTGAATTTTAATTCATAGAGTCTGGCCTCTTTTTCGTTTCCCCAGAAAGTGAACAGACGCTCTGAGATACCCAAACGCTGCAGAAGACATTCTGTCAGCGAAATATCAGGCTGGTGCGTGCCGTTTTCTATTTTTGACAGCGTGGATTTGCTGCAAAGCCCCTGACAGAGGATTTGCTGGGAAAGGTTTTGGGAAAGGCGCATATCCCTGATGAGCAACCCCAGCGTGTATGCGTCAGGAGAATCTGCACTGAATACTCCATTAGAAAAGCCGGACATATCCATAACTTGTCGTGTTTGATATCTTTCCATAGGAATGTCCGGTAACGAGCGCATATAATCATTCATCTGATAGTCCGTGCTATTTGCAAGGTGATTCCGGCATGCATTTGCGTAGCAGCTTTTTACTGCATAGGAAGAATAGAAGGCTGCTTTAATACATTCATGGGCTTTATTCTGATCACCAAGATGGTGGCAGCATAATCCCGTGAGAAAGGTAAGCTCAAAAAGCAGAGGTTCCACCATACTTACGACCATTTGATGCCGCCAGTTATCGGCTGTCTGCAGAGCCTCCCTGTAATTGCCCACAGCGAGAAGATATTTTGTATATACAATGGCATCCTCAGCCAGCATTCGGTTCTTTTCGCGATCTGTGAACTTACTGCTGTCAAGATAGGTTTCAATTTGTGAATGAATCTGCAGGCAGGTATCTGTCTGGCCCAGATAAAGGGCTTCCTGGGCAATGGAGATCAAAAGCTGGACCTCGTTTTGAGTAAGGAGGCATTTCTTAAAATCAGACAGTTCTATTTTCGGAATGGTGATGCGCAGTGCGTCCAGAAGCGTGTTATAATTGAGCTGATGATCGCACTGATAGGACCGGAATTGCAGGCGGCAGTGCAGCAGCAGCCACTCCTGATAGTACAGCCTATTGTCGGCCCAGCTGCGATCCTCTGCCTTTTGCAGCTCTTCATAGGCCGGGGCAAGCTGCCAGGCATCCAAATGAAAACGGGCCAGCTTCAGGGCATAAAAGCAGTCAAAATCCCCCCGGCTTGCAAAGACTGGATACCGTTCACAGGGCGCACCCGCCCGCTCCATCAAAGCCTGGAAGGTGGCGGGGCTGACTCCGGAGACGCCGGTCTCAATGCGGGAGAGAGCCTGAAGAGAACAAATACCCTCAGCCAGCTGTTCCTGTGTCAGCCCAGCCTTGAGCCTTGCTTCCCTGATTGCATCTTTTGCGCTCCGTACTCCCATTGTATTTCCCTCGCTGTGTTATGTTGTATATACTTTCTTTACCATTTTAGAATAAATTCAAATAAATTACAATGCGATTCAACTCAAATGGAAACAAAATAGTTTCTAATGAAGTAATAGAAAAATGTGCAGTGAGTTGGTACTATCGTGATGTAGCAGTATTTGCTAAATTTTGTTGCTATAAGTGAACTGATATAATATAATTTATATGAAAATGAGTAAATAATTTTTTAGAAAAAGTAAAAATGGCATTCGCGGTAATAATAGCCAGCATTTACACTGAGGAAAAGGCCGGGAGTAATAGGCCAATAATTTGAACGTGAAGGGAATGATTGTCTATGGTTATGGGTGAGAAGAAAAGAAAAGCAGGCATCTGTTTGTTATGCTGCTGCCTGATGGCGGCATTGTTTACAGGCTGTGGAAACAGCGGCTCCGAGGATACGTCGGATCAGGTCTATTACCATATTCAGGAGACATCCATTCCCGACCCTGATGAGGGGCTTATGGATGTATTTGGGGAACTGACCAGGGTCAGCGAGCAGGATTTGGTACTGAAGGACGGCACCTTTTACCGTATTGCCCAGTGCTGGGAAATGGATGAATATGAGGTTCTGCAGGTAAAGCATTTTGTGCAGATCCTGGAACCGCCCTATCAGGAGTGGGTTTCCTATGAGGTTGGTATCTATTACGCGGATGAATTATACAGGGTTCCAAGACGTGTCCTGAACGCGGAAGACGGCAGGCTCCTTATTCTTGCCCACAACGTTGAGCAATGTATTCTGGCGAGCTGGCAGCCGGGAATGGAGGTGCCGGAAAAGATCCTGGGCAGTGAGTATGATAACAGCTCCCAGGATCTGGGAGACTGTGAGCTGTATCGGATCAGTGAAGGGACGATCTGTGCCTACGACAGATCTGGTCATACCGTCACCGTGCTGGACGAAACGCTCAAGGTGCAGGAGAAAAAAGAACTGGGAGCGGAGGCGAATATTTACGGTGTGACGGAGGAACCCGGGAGCGGAGAACTCCTGTGGTATGGCACACGAAACAAGGTATTTGGAGTCTGGCGGCTGGAGGACGGTACCGCTGTGTTGTCGAACGATGCGGCGGGCGACGCAGCCATAGGAAGCGGAAATGTGCAGCTTCACAGGGGAACCGCAGAGGACGTGGGACTGTATCAGGCGGATAACCAGGGGCTGTGGCGAATGGAAGAGGGGAATGTGACAGAGCTCTGCCACTTCTCAGACCGGAGCTATATTCTGGAAGAGCTTTACAGCATGGAGGCGATGGAGGATGGCAGCCTGCTGCTGTTCGTGAAATGTGACGGGGAGGAGCTGCTCCTGCGTATAGAAGGAAACCGGGTTCCGCTTCCCGAAAAGCAGATCATCACCCTGGCCACCACACATACAGCCAAATCCAGTCTGGGCCGCGCCATATCCAGATTCAACAGAAGCAATGAGCTGTATCAGGTCGAGCTGCTGACGCTGGATACGCAGGAGCTGGCTCCGGACTATATCGCCAAGCGTCAGGAGTTCATCGACCAGATACAGATGGAGACTGCAGCAGGCAGAGGACCCGATCTTTTTTCCTCCGAGATGATCAATGCGTCGGATATGGTGAAAAACGGTTATCTGCAAAGTCTGGAAGGTGTATTGGAGGATGAAGATGCCTATTGGCAGGCAGCCCTTGACAGCGGCAGGATTCAGGGGGAGCTTTACGGTATTCCCTATGACTGTTCTTATTTATTCCTTACCACCTATTCCCAGAGCTTTGCAGGCAGCCGTCAGTCCTGGACGCTGCCGGAGCTGATGGAGGCAGTGCGAAGTTCCGATGCAGAGGTGCTCCAGAATGATCTTGACGGGATTGCCATTGTGCTTGCTTATGCACTGTATGATAACGACAACAAGACCTTCATCGACTGGGAGAATGGGAAGAGCCACCTGGAAGAAGCGCCTTTCCTGGAGCTTTTGGAGTTCGCCAAGGAGTATGCAGACGTTGGCCGGCACGCATGGGCGAATGATACCGAAGCAGTGAAGGAAGGTAAGATGATTGCTGTAAATCCCCGCGTCTTCGGCGGTTTGGAGAGATTCAGCTACATGAGCGAGCTGGAGAATATCTTTTCAGGGGAACCGGCTCATCTGGGTTATCCCAGATCGGAGGGAAATGGGATTTACGTCATGCCCCGTCTGTTCTATCTGAACGCACAGTCGGATAAAAGGGAGGGTGTGGAGATCTTTCTGCGTTATCTGCTCTCTGAGGAGACCCAGAGACGGCATGTGGAATTTTCTGTTAATGATTTCACATATGTTGTGGGAGAAGCGCTTGCAGAGTCGCCGAAGCTTGCGGTGCGTCTCAGCGCATTGGAGAGAAGCATTGAACTGGGGTTGCAAAAGGGACCGAATCTTACAAACCCTATAGGCCATGAAGGTCTTTCTGAGGAGCAGGCCAAGTGGATGCGTTTTTTGATCGAGAACGCTCGTCCCGGGAACTTCTATGTCCAGGAAATAGAAGATATCATATATGAGGAACTGGATCCCTTTTTTCAGGGACAGCGCACTGCAGAGGAAGCAGCCCGGATCCTGGACAACAGGGTACAGCTGTATCTGGATGAACGGAAATAAGGCGAAAATGGAATAAGGGTACAGCTGTACCCTGGTGAGCAATCATAATGTGACGGTCAAGCCGGAATGATCCGCAGGGTCATTCCGGCTTGAACAGTTATCGTGAATGAAGTATGAGACATCTGGACCTTTGAAATCGGTTGACAAATAAGGGCGGGAAGGATATTGTAAAATTAGGCAGTTAATCAGTCTGATTGGAGAGCATAGAGGTTGAGAAATTAAGAAAAGAGAAGGAGACAGCTATGGAGTTTGTCTATGAAATGCCTGCTGCGATGCTCCGGGAAACGGACAGGCACGGCGAGGTAAGGAGATTTACCTATGATTCCCGGACTTATGAAGCGGAAGATGACCATATTTTACATAAGGGAGCCTGGGTCTATCTCCCGTACGGGTACGATGCTTCCAAAAAATATGATATCCTGTATCTGCTTCACGGGGGCGGCGTGAATGAGGATTGGTGGTTTAAGATGTTTCCCGAAACTGCGGTCATTGTTGACAACATGATTGCAGACGGGATCTGTCAGCCCTGCATCATCGTTACACCCACCTATTATCGCGGCGAGGATGCAGACAAAAATGCCGAGTACATCACAGAGCATTTTTGCCATGAGCTGCGCCGGGATTTGATTCCTGCAGTGGAGTCAGCCTTTTCCACTTATGCAGGCGGAGATGTCTCCGAGGAAAATTTGATCAAAACCCGGCATCATCGGGCGTTTGCCGGTCTTTCCCTTGGCTCCATGACCACCTACCGGGCAGCTTTTTATAATAATTATGACCTGTTTTCCTGGTACGGACCTTTTTCCGGCTGCTGTGGACCGAACGGTGACCGCGATGCGGAGGTGAAACGCATCCGGGAGACACTTGCCGCCGCCGAGAGCAAGGGCATGCCTTTGGATTATATGTTCTGCTGTAACGGTGATAAGGATATTGCTTTTGCGGAGCATCAGTATATCATGGAGCGGGCCCTGCAGGAGTGTCCCCAGCTTGTCAAGGGTGAGAACTACGATTTCTTTATCATACCTGGCGGAGTCCACGATATGAAGGCATGGCAGCTTCACTTGTACCACGTCCTGCAGATTTTCTTCCAGCCAGCAGATGCCTGAGGATTGATACTGAGAGGTCGGGCACCGTGGCGAATCCGGAACCCGCGCAGGGGGCGGAGGAGGCTTCTCCGGTACACAAGAGTTTTCGATACAGTGTACTAGGTAACGAGGAGGCTGACACTGAAAACGAGTCCAGTGATTTAGATAATCAGAAAATAGAAGAGGTTATTAACATGAACGGTATCGAGATTATAAAAGACTGTCCCATTGAGGTCTATGAAGCCCGGAGCAATACAGATTACGGAGTCATTAACCATCACACATACCACTCCCAAACCACGGGGCTGGATAGGGGTGTAAATGTCCTGCTTCCCGGAAATTACGATGCATCGAAACAGTACCCCGTGTTGTATTTACTGCACGGCATTTTCGGGGACGAATATTCCCTCAGCGGCGATGTCAACAACAGGCTTGTGGAGATCATAGGAAATCTACAGGCGGATGGCTCCGCCAAGGAAATGATCATTGTTCTTCCTGACATGTATGCAACATCGGACCCTGACCAGAAGCCTGCGTTCAACAATGAAGCCGTTGCTCCCTATGACAATTTTATCAATGATCTTGTAAATGATCTGATTCCCTTTGCTGAAAAGACTTATTCCGTTCTTCCGGGCCGGGAGAACAGGGCCATTGCCGGTTTCTCCATGGGAGGCAGGGAGACGCTGTTCATCGGCCTAAGCCGGCCGGATCTGTTTGCCTATGTGGGAGCCATCGCTCCTGCCCCCGGACTGGTACCCGGCAAGGACTGGGCAATGACTCATCCCGGACAGTTGCAGGAGGATGAACTTACTTTTGCAGGCAAGGACTACGAGCCCACAGTTCTGATGATCTGCTGCGGCACCCAGGACGGCACCGTGGGCAAGTTCCCTGAGAGTTACCACAACACCTTTGAAAGAAACGGTGTGGCGCATATCTGGTACGAGGTTCCCGGTGCAGACCATGATTCCCAGGCCATCAAAAGCGGACTGTACAATTTTGTCCGGGCTATCTTTAGAGATTAGGCCGGTTTTAACTCTAACCAAAGAGCAAAGTTAGCAATTCATATCAACAGTCTGCCCCAAGTATATGTTATACTGATGCCAGGAGTTGGGGAGATGAATTATCGGGAACAATTACAGCGTGCCCTTGACTATATCGAAGACAATCTCTGTCAGGATCTAGATCTGGGCCAAATTGCCGCAAGCACAGGATATTCCAAGTATCATTTTCTAAGGATATTCAAGGCTGAATTGGGAATGACACCCGGGGAGTATATCAGAAAGCGAAGAATTACCGAGAGCGCTTACGAGATAGCTGACACGGAAAAGGCGATTTCCCAGATTGGTTTTGAGCATGGATTTAATTCCAAAGAAAATTTCACCAGAGCTTTTGTTGGGGAACATTGCATCCGTCCCTCAGAGTATCGGCTGACAGACAACAGCCTGCAGCTCCTTTTCAGGGAGAGCGTCACAGACAGTGTTGCTAATCTGCAGCCACGGATTCTGGAACTGCCATCCCGGCAGCTGACAGTTTTGAAAAGCGACGAGGAGGCGCCGCCGGGCTTTTGGAACAGGTACAACTGCAGCGGATTCTCCAGAAAGCTTTCCGGCGGGAAAAATGTGACGGATTACGGTGTAAGCGTTTGGAACCGGGAGCTGGGAAAGCTAGACTATTATATAGGAATCCTGTCCTCTGAAGCTCATGGCGACTTGACCGGAACCGCGCAGATGGAGCTTGTCGGCGGTCTCTACGCCGTGTTCAGTACTCCGAAGGCTGACAAATTCGACTTTGTGAACCGGATACATGCAACGTGGGATTTTATCCATGGGAAATGGCTGCCTGAAAGCGGTTATCAGCGAGGCCCAGGTTACGATTTTGAGACCTATCAGGAGAGCAGCCGGGAATATTCGGAGCAAATCTTTATCCCGATAAGGAAGCCAACCGAAAAAGGAGAGGCAGATGAAAAAACTGAACATTAGCTTTGAGGGAGTACACGATGACACCGGATACCTGTTTTCTTTTGCGAAATGCCTGAGTTCAGCTATGAGAAACAGTCCTTATTCCGAACTGGCGGATGATATCATTGCCACCAGCGGCTTTGGATTTCGCATGTGGGTGGACAAGACCCTTTGCCCCAGTGCCACCAGTATTTGGCATTTTTACCAGCAGAAGGAGTGGGTGGAGAACGGCGGCCTGACCTGTGCATACGTAGAGCGGCTCTGGGGCCAGGAGGATCTTGAGGAGACTCGCAGACAGGAAGCCCTTGAGATCATCAGAAAGTCCATAGACCGCGGAATTGCTGTGGTATCCTGGGATATCAGCGGCGCCGAGTGGGGACTTATCACAGGATACGACGAGCAGGCCGCTACGCTCTGTATTCTAAAAATTAACGGCCAGGAAGACACTATCGACAACACAAAACTAGGCAATCTGGAGATTCCCATCCTCTCCGTCCTGGCCATAACCGGCAAAGTGCAGCGGACACCGGAACAGCTGTTTCAAGACACGCTCCGCCTGGCAGTGAACCATCTGGATGAAAAAGAACCTGGCGAGAACCCCAGTGGCATGGCCGCCTATGACCAGCTTCTGGAAATCTTGACAAACAGCTATAATCAGGACATGTCCTGGAACCTGGAATATTATCTTGGCACTTACGCAGCCCTGAAATGGTATGTGGCAGCATATTTCAGAAAATATGGCAAGGAAGATCTGGCTGATTTATATGAACGCATATGGCACTGCTGGAGCGATGCCTTCTATATTAAAAAGGATGAGAGTAAGGAGACAGAAGAATCTATTTCAGCCATCATAGAAAAGCTGAAGCAAGCCCGTAATACAGAACAAGAAGCTCTCAACCGAATGAAGGAACTATTGTAATATAGCTAGAAATATGGCCAGAAATCAGGCACAGGGAGGCGGGCATGCTCTAAGCAAACAATCAAGCGGCGCCCTTAGACGGAGCCGAAATCCACTGCCTACGCAGACTTA
>JAFLRN010000050.1 GCA_022511385.1 Acetatifactor sp. | reverse complement strand
GTACAAACATGTATCTTCAGGAAGCTGCAAGTTCCGTAAGTGCGCCTCGAGGCAGCGCCTCGAGGTCGCGACTGCGTCGCTTATGCGAACATTTAAAATATGCTTAGGGAAGCAAGCTTCCCACGCATCTTCCAAAATGTTCGCGCACTTACTTAGGAAACGCGGATATTATGTGTGACTGATTTTATATATGCTTAGGAAAGATTGCTTTCCTAAGCATATTTTGAATGTTTGAATATTTACTTATAGGGAGGGCAGTAATGAAGGAGAAAGAACACAGGATTCTTTTGTACATATGCTCGTTTTCTGTTCCAGCGGCTTTATTGTTGATTGTTCTTGCTTTGCAGGGATTTATAACCTCTGGCAACAAATCCATGCTGATCATGGATTTATCCGGGCAGACTTTAGAGTTCTACAATGCACTAAAACATGGAGATATGTTCTTTTCCTGGTCTAAGAGCCTTGGTACGAATTATATTGGTGTGTTCGCTTACTATGTATCCAGCCCTTTCTCCCTGTTGACTCTTTTTTTCTCGGATGAAGCCATGCCTCTGTGTATATTGATCCTGACTGTACTTAAGGTTGGATTTGCAGGTTTCAGTTTTACTGTATACGGTACAAGGCGTTTTGGATTAAAGAGCGTCCTGATGATCATCTTTTCAAGCTCATATGCGCTTATGAGTTATAATCTTGCCTACTCACTCTGCCTGATGTGGCTGGATGGAGTGATTTGGCTTCCCATTCTTCTTTTAGGAGTGGAACGGATCATTTCTGATAAACGCTGGGGGATATTTTGTCTGGGTCTTTGCGCTGCGCTTATTTCAAATTATTATATTTCCTACATGTTGATTCTTTTCTCCGGTATTTATTTCCTGGCACGTTGCTTTGAGGAGCGCTTGAGAGGGAATGACTTTTTCAAATGTATGGCGATCTATGTATCGGGTGGATTCGCTGCCGTTGGAATAGGAGCTTTTTTTCTTTTACCGGTCTTCCTGTCGCACTTTGACGGCAAACTGGTTGATACAGCTGCAAGCTATGCTTCCCTTTATAATTTTAAATGGACGGACTTCTTCGGCAAGTTTTTCAGGGGAGGATACGACTCAATTACAAACAGCGGAAAACCTTTTGTCTATTGTGGCTTTCTTATGATAGTAATGGCGGTGCTCTTTTTCCTTTTGTCAGATATCTCCTGGCGTAATAAGCTTTCTGGCGGAGCATTGTTGGTCCTTTTGGCATTGAGTATGTGGCTTTCGCCCGTCGACAGGATATGGCATGTGTTTCAGTATCCCAATTGGTATCCTTACAGATACTCATTTTTGTTCTCTTTTGTACTGATCAGCCTGGCCTGTCAAGCTGCGGGATATTTAAAACTGCCGCTAATGCGATTTGCTCCCTTTGTGATGGCATTGATGGTTTTTTTGGATCTAGGAGTCAATGCTTATAATATATACGAGGGCTTGGACGGGCAGTTTGGCTATCAGGATCCTAATGTGTACAGACAGTTCAGGCAGGATAAGTCAGATCTTCTGACCAATATGAAAGGTTTTTGCCGTGTTGGATCAACGGAAGACACAGACCGTACAATGAATGATGCCCTGGGCTTTGATTACAATGGAATCACGCACTACAGTTCGTCCTTTTCGTCTTCCGTCAACAGGTGGCTGAAGAGATATGGATTCGCGCAGAACTATTTCTGGTCCAGTGATTATGGATCAACCCCGCTCACAGATGCATTTCTCGGAATTAAGTATGTTATTTCTTATGTCCAACCCGCACCGGGGTATGCAAGGATTGCGGAAAGTGGGGGAATGGGATTGTATGAAAACAATTGTTTTCCTCTGTTGCATTCTTTGTTCCAAAGGGCACTGAAGAACCTATGACTGATGAAAGTGTGTTTTCAAATCAGAATTCACTGTTTCAATATCTTACCGGATTGGAAAGCGATTTGTTTTGTTCCATCCACACGGAAGGAGAGTTTTCAGAAGGGTACTCGCGGTTAAGCTTTATATCTGACGGTAGGCCGGTGTATTGTCATTTTAATCGTCTTTACAATGTTGCTGCATTTTATGTGAATGGCTTGTGGCATAAAAACATGTTTACAGACGAGAGCGATTGCATCCAATATATAGGATGTTTTGCTGAGGGCAGCAAGATTACGCTTGAATTGGAGACGGATGTATCTTCGGAAGGTTACGAGATATGTGCTTTTGACAGTGAGCTGTTTGCCCATGGCGTGGAAGTAATGAGAAGACGATCACTGGGAATCACGGACTACAGTGATTATGGAAGAATAAGTGGATTGGTAAATTGTGAATCGGATGGCGCAATTGTGGCATCGATACCTGCTGCTAATGGCTGGTCCGCCTATGTTGACGGAAAGAGGACTCCGATCGGGATCACTATGGACACATTTATCACTGTACCACTTACTGCCGGAGACCATGAAGTCGAGCTGATATATACGCCGCCCGGACTGATTTGTGGAAGCGCTATCTCAGTAATTGTAATTGTGACGATTACAGTGTTACAGTACCGTTCCATAAAACGGGTCAGGCAGGAAGAAGGAAGAATGTTATCATAACTTATATTTTTAGAACGTGGGAAGACGGGAATGGAGAGGTTAACCATGAGGATATTGCTGGTTGAGGATAACGAGTCAATCATTTTAGGTCTGGAATACCTGCTCACACAGGAAGGATATCAGGCGGTGACTGCCAGAAGTCTGGAGGAGGCGGCTGCAGCTGTAAAAAAGCAGCCGGTTGATCTGATTTTGCTGGATATTACACTGCCTGATGGAAACGGTTTCGACTTTTGCAGAAGGGTAAAAGAGAAAGGTGACATATCTGTCATATTCCTGACAGCAAGGGAAGAGGAAGGGGATGTGGTCAAGGGACTGGATATGGGAGCAGATGACTACATTGTCAAGCCCTTTCGAAACAGGGAATTGATATCCAGGATTAAAAGTGTGCTGCGAAGAAACGGGAAGGGTTCCTCAATTCTTCAGTGCGGCGACATTGTCCTGAGTCTGGAGACCGGAATGGTGAGCCGCGGAGGGGAGGACATCCCTCTGACGAAGCTGGAGTATAAGATTTTGTCCACAATGATGGCCTACCCGGGGAAGCTTTTTACCCGGGAGGAGATTCTGGCGGGTATATGGGATATATCCAACAATTTTGTGAATGACAATACACTCACTGTGACGATCAAGAGAATCCGGGAAAAGCTTGGAGATGAGGATGGGAAGATCATCAAAACAGTGAGAGGAATGGGGTATCGTATAGAGAATTAAGTCACATCCACAGAACATGAACTTAGAACAGGCTTAGTGTGAAAGTAAAAGGAGAAAAACGATTGAGACTGACATGGAACAAAGACCTGAAAAAGTTAGGAATAAAAATGATAGCAGCCAGTCTTTTGATACTGCTGATTTGTAACATTGCACTTGCCCGGTATCGTTTCAATCTGAATCGGGAATATGATTTGGCAGTAGCGTCGCTGGTGAGCAGTGTGATGGAGGCATATCCGGATACCTCAGAAGAGGAGCTTGTTTTAGTGTTGAACGGTCAGGGGAATCTCGAGGATGGAGTGCGGCTTCTAAGACAGTACGGAGCATTTCTGGAAGATGGCAGTTCGGTGTTTACGGCTCAGAGGAGGCGAAGTGCCGCGTTACAATGGGAGATGAATCTAGTCATTGTGGCACTGACGTTTATTCTGGCAGGCGTTATTTTTTTCTATCTGAGCAGACGGCAAGAAAAGATACGGGGAATTTGTGGTTATATGGAGGAGCTGGTCCGTGGAAACTATGGACTGGATATCCAGGATAACGGAGACGACGAGCTCAGCGGACTGAAAAATGAAATATATAAGCTGACGGTATTCTTCCGGGAGCAGGCCGGCAGAGCGGCTGCTAACAGGCGGGCACTGGCGGATTCCGTAGCCGATATCTCCCACCAGCTGAAAACGCCATTGACATCTGTGACAGTGCTGGTTGATAATCTGACTGACAATGAGGATATGGATGCTGGTACCAGACGAAGGTTCCTTACAGAAATCAGCGCGCAGATTTCCGGCGTTTCCTGGCTGGTGGCGACGCTCTTAAAATTATCTCGCCTGGATGCAGGGGTGGTGGAACTGGAGAATGAGCCCTTGCTGATGAAGGACCTGACTGAGGAGGTCTGCTGCCGCCTGGAGTTGATGGCAGAGTGGCGGCAGGTGGAGCTTTGTCAGGAAATACCTGAGGAGATTGAGATTTCCGGAGACGCCCAATGGTTGACGGAAGCGATTCTGAATGTGGTGAAAAACGCCATTGAGCATTGCGAAATAGGGAGCAGGGTGGAACTGAAGGCACAGGAGAATGATGTGTACACATTGCTGACGGTGCATAACAGGGGAGAAGTGATTTCCCAGGAGGAACAGAAGCATTTGTTCGAGCGCTTTTACCGAGGGCAGTCTGCCGGGAAGGAAAGCGTGGGCATTGGTTTGGCGCTGTCCAAGGAAATTCTAAAGCAGCAGAACGGATATATCACTGTGGAATCAGGAAAGGAGCAGGGCACTATTTTTTCTATTAAATTTTTAAAATGTCACTGAAATGTCATTTTCATCTTCTATACTGCTCACTGTAAAGAATAAGCAGCCTATATAAAAGCCAGCCAAAACTGTCATAATGATTCACTGCAGATGCCTTAAGCGGCAGAAGTCATATTCATTACAGGAGCTTTATGACGACGCGGAGGATATGGCCGGCGTGACCAGCAGGCTGCAGGAAGGGTATGGGAATAGAAAATGGAAATATTGAGAACGGAGCACTTGTTCAGGACCTACGGAATGGGAG
Organism: Acetatifactor sp.; assembly: GCA_022511385.1. GTDB lineage: Bacteria > Bacillota > Clostridia > Lachnospirales > Lachnospiraceae > Acetatifactor. Next base: position 14,415 of record JAFLRN010000050.1, on the reverse strand, counting down.
ACAATCAGATCACGGCGGTGAACGATGCCAACATTTCTGTGGACCAGGGAGAATTTGTGGCCATTGTGGGAAGCTCCGGAAGCGGAAAATCCACGCTGATGCATCTGCTGGGCGGCGTTGACCGGCCTACTTCCGGCAGGGTTCTTATCGAGGACAAGGATATTTACAAATTGAAGGACGACCAGCTGGCGGTATTCCGCAGACGGCAGGTTGGGCTGATCTACCAGTTTTACAACCTGATCCCCGTACTGGATGTGGAAGAAAATATAACGCTGCCCCTGGAGCTGGATGGGCGTCAGGTGGACAGGGAGGCGGTCAGAGAACTGGCTGAGACCCTAATGCTCACAAAGCATATGCACCACCTGCCAAATCAGCTTTCCGGCGGTCAGCAGCAGAGAGTGGCCATCGGCAGGGCGCTTGTCACACGACCAGCCATTTTGCTGGCGGATGAGCCCACGGGTAATCTTGATACCCGTTCCAGCAACGAGATCATGGAGCTCTTGAAGGTATCCAACCGGAAATATAAGCAGACGGTCATTATGATCACCCACAACCTGGAGCTGGCAAAGCAGGCGGACCGGGTGCTGAATATAGAGGACGGTAAAGTAACAGGCGGCGAGAAAGGGGTGGAGCAGCAATGAATGTGTTGAAACGATGCTGTATGCGATCCCTGAAGGAGAACCGCAAGCGCACCACGGTAACGATCATAGGTGTGATCCTGGCAACAGCTTTGATCACGGGGGTGGCATGTCTGGCGGAGAGCATGCGGGAGAGCCTGGTTGCAAGAGCCAGAGCAAACGGCGATTATCACTATCTTTTTGAAGAGATTGATCAGAGCGACTTGAAATATTTTATAAACAATACTAATGTGGAAAGGATTGGATTGGCATATGGGCTTGGCTATGCCATGCTGGAGGGAAGCGAAAATCCTGATAAGCCCTATCTGTACCTTCGTGCAGTGGACGAGGAGGGCTTCAGATCCATGGCGCTTAAGCTGGCGGATGGGAGAATGCCCGAGAAGGATGACGAGCTTGTGATCAGCAGACATATCCGCTACAACGGAATGGTAAATCTGCAGGTGGGTGACACTCTGACTCTGCAGGTGGGGGAGCGCATTTCTGACGGCTTTTCATTGAATCAGAGCCATTCTTATATCTATGAGGAAGAGCATCTGGAACCAAATCAGGAGAAGACATATACCATCGTAGGTGTGGTGGAGCGCCCCAGTCTGGCTGAGGAGGGGCGGATGGCTCCGGGATATTCCGTCTTTACCTATATGAACGAAGCTTGGGACGAAATAAACGATGGCAGTGGCCAATTTGAGGTCTTTGCAACCTATACAACATATGGTCTGAAGCATGCGGACCAAGTGACAGCGGGGCTTCTGGGGATTTCCGAGAAACTGTATCAGCAATACTTCCATGGCTCTTGGTGGGAGATCGAGGAGGAAGAATTTGAACTGATAAAGGATAAGCTTTCTTTGGTGTCGGAAAACGGTGAACTGGTAAGATGGCAGCTGATGAAGTTCTCCGATTCCAACATGACAGTTCTGTACGGCATGGCTGGGCTGGCTGTGGCGGTCATTATTGTGACCAGTGTGTTTTGTATCCGCAACAGCTTTGTGATCTCCCTGACGGAGAAGATGAAGCTCTACGGCAGGCTGGCCTCCGTGGGCACCACCGCAAAGCAGCAGCGAAGGATGGTATATTATGAGGCAGTGTTCATCGGTGCCATAGGAATTCCGCTGGGTATAATGAGCGGTATTCTTGCCACGTTTATCCTGGTAAGAGGGATCAGCGGACTGCTTGATACTGCGATGGACATCCCCATGGTATTTGGCGTTTCGGTACCGGCTATCCTGCTGGCGGCTGTGTTGTCGGCAGTGACCATTTTTCTGTCAGCTCTGCAATCAGCAAGGCGTGCCGCCAGGATTTCGCCGATGAATGCCATTCGTGCCAACGACAGTATAAGAATCCACAGACGGGAGCTGAAATGTCCAGGTTTTGTAAATAAGATATTTGGTATAGGCGGAAAGTGTGCATACCGCAATCTGCGCCGGGCCAGGAGAAGATACCGCACTACGGTTGTTTCCATTGTGGTCAGTGTGGCGGTATTCATCGGACTGTCCACATTTATGGAGCTGCTGAGGATGGCATCGGGAATATATTATGAGACGCGGCCCTATCAGTTAGTAGTGAGTTTATCCGGAGATGATAACTATGAGATGGCTGAGAAAATAACGCAGCTGGAGGATGTGAAGGCAGCGGATATCTTCCGGTATATGTATATGCAGACAGATTATGATCAGTTATCGGTTTCGGAAGAGTTTTGTAAAGTATCTGGCTTCGAACCGGGCAAGATTGGTTATTCGACCGTACTCGTATGCTCCGTGGGAGAAGAGGGATTTGCACGATATTGTGAAAGAATCGGTGTGGATGTTCAGGAGGCTATGGATAAGGCCATTATTTACACAGACTTTGAGCAGGTGGATTATGAAAACAATAAAAGATATGTCTACAAAGGGAACATATGCAATTTCCGCAAAGGAGATATCATCTCAGTCGTGGAAAGGCATCAAAAAGACGATGGAACTGAAAAGATAAATGAGGAGACGAAACTTCAGGTCATCGCCCAGGCAGATGAATTACCCATGAGTATGACAAAAAACCGTTATAACGCTATTTTGGTGATTGTCAGTGACTCAATTTTTGATGACCTGAGGGGCACTTTTGCGGAAGAGAAGCATCAGAATTCCGGCGTCTACATTCAATGTCAGGATGCCGGGAAGGTGGAGGAGGTTGTCAGGCTGATGCAGCCCTCCCATTTTACGGTGACGAATTATCAGGCTATATATCAGGAAGAGCGCAGTTTCTATTTGATCATTTCCATCCTGCTGTACGGTTTTATCACGGTGGTGGCGCTGATCGGCATCACGAATATTTTTAACACGATCACCACCAATCTGGAACTGCGGGCCCCGGAATTTGCCATGCTGCGGGCTGTGGGAATGACCGGGAAGGAATTCCGCCGGATGATCTGGCTGGAGGGATTGTTCTACGGCGGCAAGGCGCTGATGATTGGAATTCCGATTGGGATCGTGATATCCATTGGCTTTCACCTGTTCTTTTCAGAGGGAATCGTAGTGGCTTATCAACCGCCGTTTTTGGGAATCGGGCTCTCTGTAGCTGCCGTGGCGCTGTTGCTTTATGGGATCATGCACTATTCCATGAGTAAGATTAACCGTAAGAATATTATGGAGACCATTCAGAACGAGAACCTATAGCAGACCGTCATACAGAACTGTTATAACTTTTTTACAAAATTTTCAGTTAATAGTTTCATTTTCTTGATAAGTATGATACAATGTTTATAACTGATTGCGAAAGGGCTGAAAAGTACCTTTCGCAGTTGGATACCTGACAAAAGTAGCGAGGTGGAAGTATGGATACGAAAATATTATTGGAAAATGGAACCAACGAGTTGGAAATTCTGGAGTTTACTTTGGCTAACAATTCCTATGGAATTAATGTGGCGAAGATCAGAGAAATCATTCCTTATCAGACTGTGACGCCTGTTCCCAATTCCCATCCAAGCATTGAAGGAATATTTATGCCTCGTGACACCATGATTACGGCAATTGACTTAAAGAACTGCTTAGGACGCGGTGAGTCAGAGACAAACGGACTGTTTATCATTACAAACTTCAACAAGTTGGACATTGCTTTCCATGTGGAGAGCGTACAGGGAATTCACAGAGTATCCTGGAGAGACATCATCAAACCGGACGCTACCATTTCAACTACTGATGAGAGCGTATCGACAGGTATCGTCAAGAAGGAGAATAAGCTGATCATTATTCTTGATTTTGAGAAAATTGTCAGCGATATCAATCCTGAGACAGGTTTGAAGATTTCTGAAATTGATGCACTTGGTGACAGAAAGAGATACAATGTACCCATATTGATCGCCGAGGATTCCCCGCTGCTGAATAAGCTGATTGTGGATTCGCTGAAAAAAGCCGGTTATGAGAATCTGATTCATACGGAGAACGGTCAGAAGGCATATGATGTGATCACACAGTGTAAAGAGGATGGTACCTTGAATGATCATGTACGAGTGATCATTACCGATATTGAGATGCCTGAGATGGATGGACACAGGCTGACAAGACTTGTTAAGTCTGACGATGCAACGGCGCATATCCCGGTAATCATCTTTTCTTCCCTGGTGAACGATGAGATGAAGAAAAAGGGCGAGGCTTTAGGCGCTGATGCACAGCTGTCAAAGCCTGAGATAGGAAACCTGGTGAAAATAGTGGATCGGCTTGTTGCAGAGAATCATCTGGATATATAAGTTATTTCAAAAAAGCTGGGAGTTTTCCCGGCTTTTTTCACTTAGAGAAAGATGGGGATGTTAAAGCGGTGGAAATCGAAGAGTTCAGGGAGCGGCTGTCCCAGGCGGAGTTTCTGCTTGTGGGGCTTGGAGAAGAGTTTGACGCTGCCTGTGAGCTTAAGGATGTACAGGAATTTCAGAGGGGCCGGGAATTGCTGCAAAACGCGGAAGTCCATTGGCTTTTACCGGCGTGGAGTGAATATTGCAGCAGTAGACTGGGCAGAGATATAAGACCGGTGCTTGAAAAGCTGGCAGGCATGCTGGCTGGCAGAAATTATTTTGTTGTGTCGGTGTCTGTAAACAGTGTCATTGCTGCTGTGTTTGGTGGCAGTAACAGGCTTGTGATGCCATGCGGAAGCGTGCAAATGAAGCAATGTGCGAGGGCATGTGAGGGAGAGATTATTTCTGCGTCAGATAGAGATGTGTCTGTGCTGGAGACCTTGTTTCGAAAGCTGTGGACGGGAAGCTTTTCGCCGGAGGAAGCCCGGGGGCTTGGAAACTGCAGACAGTGTGGCAGCCCGATGGTGTTCAATAATGTATATGCTGAGAACTATGATGAAACAGGGTATCTTGAGGATTGGCAGTGCTATACAAAGTGGCTGCAGGGAACGGTGAACCATAAGCTGCTGTTGCTGGAGCTTGGCGTGAGTATGGGATTTCCTTCGGTGATACGAGTGCCTTTTGAGAAGATTGTTACCTACAATCAGAAAGCATTTTTGTGTCGGGTGAATGAAAAAATATGGCAGATACCTGCAGATTTCTTGTCAAAAGGTGTTGGAATATCCAAGAATGCAATTGATTGGTTAGGTGAGCTGTGATAAAATAAACTTATTCCCGAGTAGAAGTTTTGCTTTGGGGCCTCGGTCGTGATATGCTGAAAGAACCTGAGAGTAAGAAAACAAGAAAGCGGAGGAGATATTATGCCTTCACATGAGGATTATCTTGACAGGCTGTTAAGAAGTATGATAAATGGGGGGGAGCCGGATCCGGAGCCCCTGTCGGAGGACGCATTGCCGGAGGAGCCTTTGCCGGAGGATGCATTGCTGGTGGAGCCCCTACCGGAGGATGTAATGCCGGAGGAGCCTCTTGCGGAATATGTAATGCCGGAGGAACCTCTCCCGGAAGATATATTGTCTGAAGAGGCACTGCCGGAGGATGTAATGCCGGAGGAGCCCCTTTCGGAATATGTAATGCCGGAGGAACCTCTCCCGGAAGATATATTACCTGACGAGGCACTACTGGAGGAAGCATTGTCTGGGGAGACGTTCTCAGAGGATGTTCTTGCAGAACAGTTACTGCCGGAAGAGCTGTCGGATGAGAATATGCTTCCAGTAGAAATGCTGCCGGAAGATGTATTGTATGAAGAGACCCTGCCGGAGGATATGTTGTCTGGAGAGACATTGTCGGAGGGTATACTGTCTGGGGATGCCATCCCAGAGGATGTAATGCCGGAGGAGCCACTGTTGGAAGAGGAGCTGACTGGCGAGGCACTATTGGATGAGATACTTGCTGAAGGAACCTTGCCTGAAAATATACTGCCAGAAGGATCGCTGCCGGAGGATACAATACCGAAGGATGTTTTGCCTGATGAAATGATACCGGCTGATATATTCCCTGAAGAGATAGATCCTGGGGAGATAATGCCGGAAACGATGATTTCTGAAAAAGCAGGGGAAGAATTGACGGATGCTTTATCTGATTTAGGGGCGAATTTTGAGTTTGACCAGAATCTGGATTTGGAGGATGGTCTTGACCTTGCTGAAGCAACCCCTCCAGACTGGGAGGAAGCAGCCTCAGCGATGGCTGACATTATGGAAGCCGCCGTAGAAGACGAGGAAGAGAATGTAAGAGAGTCTTTGACAGAACTGAGCGCAGCGCCTGATCTTGAGGCTGTCAGTGAAATGTCGGAGGAGGAGATCAATCGATTTCTGGCAGCAAGCGCAGAGGAGAGTCCGTTACAGGAAGATACAGGGGGAAGCTCATCGGATGAGCTTTCAGATGAAATAGATCTGCTGAAAATGTTGGAGGACATTGACGACAGTGATCTGGTGGACATTCAGGATATGTTGGAGAAGGCGGATCATAATGAACCCGTGAATGAGGAAATAGAGGCCCTGTTGAATGAAGCTGATATGTCTGAATTGTCTGGAGAGACAGGTGTAACAGAGATGGAAGATGAAAAGAGCAAACGTGCCCGTGAGAAGAAGCAGAAGCGTCAGGAAAGAGCTGCCGCAAAGAAAGCGGCAAAAGCTGCTGCCAAGGAGGCGAAGGCTGCTGCCAGGGCTGCTGAAAAAGGGGAAAAGCTTGCTGGTCAAACTGTGGGTATGGCAGGAGCAGCAGCTATGACGAAGGAAACGTTGGATGACCAGGGGACGGATGGCTTGTTTGATGCCGATCTGTTGGATTCCATTGTGTCTGAAGCTGACCGGGCAGGGCAGGAGGAAGTTGGACAGGATCAATCTGTTGGGGCGGACGATGTATCGGATGCTGACCTCTTGGAGTCCTCCAATGAGTCCGGCGACGACATGGATTTTGATATGAACAGCCTGTTTGGTGAGGTTGATGACAGCGGTCTGGGCGGTGACATGGGTTCAAGCGGAGCGGACTCTGCATTTCCGGATTTTGTGGATATTGCCGGAAACAGTGTTGACGCCATCATACCGGAGCTTGAGGAAAGCGGAGGGAAAAAGAAGGGCCTGCTGGCCAGGTTCTTTGACATGTTAACGGAGGAGGATGAGGAAGAGGAGAGTGAGAGTCTTCATCTGTCAGATGAGAACAGGGATATCCTGAATGACCTGGATAATGAAAAGACGGTTGGAAAGAAGAAGAAAAAGAAAAAAGTAAAGAAAGTTGCGGCCAAAGGGGATGAAGGGGCTAAGGGTAAAGCAAAGAAGGCGAAAAAAGCCAAGAAACCGAAGCCTGAAAAGCCCAAGAAAGAGCCCGAGCCGGAACCTTTGATCCCAGAGAAAAAACTCACGTTAAAAAAAGTCATGCCGGTAGTACTGTTGTGCGCGTCCTTGGGTGTTTTGATCATCGTCTGTGCCAATGCATCTGTGGATTTCACAGATAAAAAGAATGCGAAAGAGGCTTACTATGCGGGAGATTACCAGACCTGTTATCAGAATCTCTTTGGTAAGGACGATTTGAACGAGACAGAACAGATTATGTTTGGCACTTCAAAAAGCATTCTTTACATCCGCCTGTGGCTGAGAGAATATGAGATGTTTGCTGAGGCGGGAGAGGAAGTTGAGGCACTGGATAATCTGATTCAGACAGTGAGCAATTATCCGGCGCTGTATGATTATGCAGTGCAATGGAATGCAGGCGATGAGGTGAAGGCGGGCTATGCAGTGATCCTGAATATTCTGTCCGAAAAGTACGGACTGACTGAGGCACAGGCCCAGGAGATTGCAGCAGTGCGCAGTGACTACAAATACACACAAATGGTGGTCGCTATTATTCAGGGTAAACCTTTTGGTTCATGGGATGATCCGACATATGTTCAGTCGGGTCCGAATTTGGGATCTGCACCGCTGCCCGATGAACTGCCTGAGGAGAGCGAATTGACTGATAGCAGCTTTATTGCCAGTCAGTGAGAGGACTGACAAAAATTAGATGGAAAGACACACTGCCTGCGGTGCGGCAATAAATCTGCCAATCCGTGGGCAGTGTGCGGAAGGAAATATATAGTATGATGGCAATTATTGACTACGACGCAGGCAATATCAAGAGTGTGGAAAAAGCCCTGCTTTTTCTGGGACAGGATGTGGTGATCACAAGGGATCCGGAGACCATTCTCGGCGCTGACGGCGTGGTACTGCCCGGAGTTGGAGCTTTTGGGGATGCTATGGAGAAGCTGCGGACTTACGGGCTGGTGCAGGTGATCAAGCAGTGTGTCTTGGAAAACAAGCCATTTCTGGGAATCTGTCTGGGGCTGCAGCTGTTATTTGAGAGCAGTGAGGAGAGTCCGGGTGTGAAGGGACTGGGCGTTTTGAAGGGAAGGGTACTTAGGCTTCCCGATGAGAAGGGGCTGAAAATTCCGCACATTGGCTGGAATGACCTGTCGTTTCCAAATCAGGGAAGATTGTTCCGAGGCATACAGGAAGGTTCCTATGTGTACTTTGTCCATTCTTATTATCTGAAAGCGGCGGATGAGAGTATCGTTACTGCTGCAACGGATTATGGAACCTGTGTCCATGCATCTGTGGAACAGGGGAATGTGTTTGCCTGCCAGTTCCATCCGGAGAAAAGCTCCGATGTGGGCATGCAGATACTTCGGAATTTTATCAGTGTTGCGGAGGAGTCGAAATGCACACAAAGCGAGTGATTCCCTGCCTGGACATCAAGGATGGCAGAGTGGTAAAGGGTGTAAATTTTGTGAATCTGAGAGATGCCGGAGATCCGGTGAGTGTGGCGTCAGCTTACGACAAGGCCGGCGCGGACGAGGTGGTGTTTTTGGACATTACAGCTTCTGCGGATGACCGTGCCACAAAGCTGGAGTGGGTGAGAGAGGTGGCAAGCCGTCTGTTTATTCCCTTCACTGTGGGCGGCGGCATTCGTACGGTAGAGGATTTCAGGGCTATTTTGCGAGAGGGAGCGGACAAGATTGCGGTGAACTCTGCGGCCATCATGAATCCTCAGCTAATCTCAGAGGCCGCTGAAAAATTTGGAAGCCAATGTGTGGTGGTGGCCATTGACGCCAAGCGCCGAGCCGACGGAAGCGGCTGGAATATTTTCAAAAACGGCGGCCGTGTGGACATGGGACTTGACGCGGTGGAATGGGCGGTGAAGGCTGCAGCGCTGGGCGCAGGAGAGATCCTGCTGACCAGTATGGACGCTGACGGGACCAAGGAGGGCTACGACCTGGAGCTGACCAGGGCAGTGGCAGAGTCGGTGAGCATTCCGGTGATCGCCTCGGGCGGAGCCGGAAAGCCAGAGCATTTTTATGACGCCCTTGTGGAGGCCGGGGCGGAGGCAGTGCTGGCGGCGTCACTGTTCCACTATAAAGAGCTGGAGATCCGGCAGGTGAAGGAATATCTGCGGGGCAGGGGTGTCAGCGTGAGACTGTGACCTTTCACAGGGAGTCGGTTTTATAATGCACTTTTTTGTAATGAACTGCTGAGACAGAGATCCGGCAATCATCTGAGGGGGTTCAGAATACGCAGATTTGCGATTCGATGCTGCGAGAAACCGCTGAATCATGGCGATGTAAAGAGCGGAGAGGATAAATATTATGGCAATGATAGACAATGACTGGCTTGCAGAGCTGGAAACGGAGTTTCGCAAGCCCTATTATAAAACACTATATGAGTTTGTGAAAACAGAGTACAATACCACCCAGGTGTTTCCGCCGGCAGATGAAATTTTCAATGCCTTTCACTTAACGCCGTTAAGTCAGGTGAAGGTGGTGATCCTTGGACAGGATCCCTATCACAATGTAGGACAGGCTCATGGGCTATGCTTTTCCGTAAAGCCGGAGGTGGATATTCCTCCTTCTCTGGTGAATATTTATAAAGAGCTTCAGGATGACCTGGGCTGCTATATTCCAAATAACGGATATCTGGTAAAATGGGCAAAGCAGGGTGTGCTTCTGTTGAACACGGTACTGACGGTCCGAGCGCATCAGGCCAATTCCCATAGGGGAAAGGGCTGGGAGGAATTTACGGATGCGGCAATCCAGGCGCTGAACAGGCAGGACAGGCCCATTGTGTTTATTCTGTGGGGAAGACCGGCCCAGACAAAGAAACGAATGCTGAGCAATCCCAACCACCTGATCCTGGAGGCGCCCCACCCCAGTCCACTGTCGGCGTACAACGGTTTTTTCGGCAGCAAGCCCTTCAGTCAGACAAACCGTTTTCTGCAGGAGCACGGAGAAGCACCTATTGACTGGCAGATAGAGAATATATAAATCCTAATGTGGAATTGATTATGAGGAAAATTTATTTAAAAATATAATAGGATTTAGAATTATAAAAGGATTTAAAAATATAAATGGTTTAAAATCATAAAAGGATTTAAATTTATAAAAGGATTTGAAATCAAGAATCATTAGAATGAGGAGAAAAAATATGGCAATCAAAATCGGCATTTTAGGTTATGGAAATCTGGGCAGAGGGATTGAGTACGCTGTGGGACAAAATGAGGATATGGAGCTGGTGGCAGTGTTTACCCGAAGGGATCCCGGAAGTGTGAAGACGGAGACAGGCGTTCCGGTTTACCGTGTGGAACAGCTCAAGGACATGAAGGATAAGATTGATGTGTTGATGCTCTGTGGCGGCTCGGCAACGGACCTTCCCAAACAGACGCCGGAGTACGCGAAGATATTTAATGTGGTGGACAGCTTTGACACCCATGCAAAAATCGGAGAGCATTTTGCGAACGTGGATGCTTCTGCACAGGCGGCGGGAAAGATTGCCATGATTTCCGTTGGCTGGGATCCCGGTATGTTTTCCCTGAACAGGCTGTATGCCAACGCGATCCTGCGGGATGGAAACGATTATACCTTCTGGGGAAAGGGCGTGAGCCAGGGACACTCTGACGCCATCCGCAGAATTCCCGGTGTCAAGAATGCAAAGCAGTATACCATCCCTGTTGAATCTGCGCTGGAGTCTGTGAGGGCCTGCGAGAATCCTGAGCTTACCACCAGACAGAAGCACACCAGGGAGTGCTTTGTGGTTGCGGAGGAAGGTGCGGATCTGGCAGAGATTGAGAATGCCATCAAGACCATGCCCAACTATTTTTCCGACTATGATACTACCGTGCATTTTATCTCCGAGGAGGAGCTCTTACGGGATCATGCAGGCATCCCTCATGGCGGCTTCGTGTTACGCACCGGCAGGACCGGAAAAGACGGCCAGCATAATCATGTGATCGAGTACAGCCTGAAGCTGGATTCCAATCCTGAGTTTACGGCATGTGTCCTTGTGGCATATGCCAGGGCGGCGTATCGCATGAATCAAAGGGGTATATGCGGCTGTAAGACTGTTTTCGATGTGGCACCTGCAGATTTAAGTCCGCTGTCCGCTGAAGAGCTGAGAGGGCATCTTCTGTAGGCAGAAGGATCACTATGATATTGTGTTTGGACCAGCAAATAACTGGAAGCATAGGGAATATAAAATACAAGTGCGAGCAGAAGACTGAAAATAATTTGAACCACACGGAAAAAATACAATTGCAAGAATCAATCTGAAAATGAGTTTTTCTTTTTGGAATTAGTGTGGATACACGAATTCCCTTGCGATTATGCTGCACTGTGGCAGTAGAAAAGAGGAAAAATGAAAAAAGATACATTTGTCACCAAGGAACAGATAGAGGAGATTGTAAAGACCTATCCCACACCCTTTCACATTTATGATGAGAAGGGAATCCGGGAGAATACAAAGGCCCTGAAGGAAGCCTTCGCCTGGAATAAGGGGTATAAGGAGTTTTTTGCGGTGAAAGCCACGCCAAATCCCTTTTTGATCAACATCCTGAGGGAGTATGGCTGCGGCTGTGACTGCTCCTCTTATACGGAGCTGATGCTCAGCGATGCCATGGGTATCAGGGGAGAGGACATCATGTTCTCCTCCAACAACACGCCCGTCAGCGAGTTTGAGCTGGCGGCAAAGCTGGGCGCTACCATCAATCTGGATGACATTACCCATATTGAGTTTCTGGAGAAAATTCTGGGCAGCCTTCCCAAGACCCTAAGCTGCCGCTTTAACCCCGGGGGATATTTCTCACTGGGAACGGATATCATGGACAATCCGGGAGATGCAAAGTACGGATTTACAACCGAGCAGATGTTTGAAGGTTTCAGGATCCTTAAGGAAAAGGGCGTGGAGCATTTCGGCATCCATGCATTCTTGGCCAGCAACACCGTCACCAATGAATATTATCCAACGCTGGCAAAGCAGCTCTTTGAGCTGGCTGTGAAGCTGAAGGAGGAGACGGGCGCGCACATTGCCTTTATCAACCTCTCCGGTGGAATCGGCATTCCTTATCGGCCGGATCAGACGCCAAACGATATCAGGTTGATCGGTGAAGCGGTGAGAAAGGTTTATGAAGAGGTATTGACGCCTGCAGGCATGGGTGATGTTGCCATCTACACGGAGCTGGGCCGGTTTATGATGGGGCCTTATGGAGCGTTGGTGACTAAAGTGATCCACCAGAAGCATACTCACAAGGAGTATGTGGGCGTTGACGCCTGTGCGGTAAATCTGATGCGGCCAGCCATGTATGGCGCTTACCATCATATCACCGTGCTGGGCAAGGAGGATGTGCCCTGTGACCACAAGTATGACGTGACGGGATCCCTGTGCGAGAACAACGATAAGTTTGCTATCGATAGGATGCTGCCGGAGGTAGAGATCGGAGACTATATTGTGATTCATGACACCGGTGCCCACGGTTATGCCATGGGCTACAATTACAACGGTAAGCTGAAGTCTGCGGAGCTTCTGCTTCATGAGGACGGCTCTGTACAGCTGATCCGTCGGGCGGAGACACCAAAGGACTATTTTGCAACCTTTGATTGTTTTGAGATTTTTGAAAGATTAAAGGAAAGTAACTAGTAGATCGTATATTAATTTGCTAGACTGATTTAATGCTTGAAATACTTGAAAACATGGTACTTGTATAGTCTAGTTATTTTGTGAATGTTTTACTAGTGAATATAGTTGTAGGATGCAACTAAGAAAATGTAACAAATGAATTCTTTCTAAACGATCAGGAATGGATTAGTTTGAACATTCTATTAAAGAATTGAAGGCATATCTTTTCTAGAGAACAAAGAGGTGTAAGTATGAGATATCCCAAATATCTATCCATTGGCGGAACCATTGGTTTTCCGGCACCTTCCTTTGGCTGTGCGTCGGAGCCTTATAGCACGGCCTTTGACCATGCACTGGAAAAGTTGGAGAGCATGGGTTTTCGGACCCTGCCGGGACCAAATGCCCGGGCGGATAAGGGGATTGGCATCAGCAATACCCCGGAATGCTGTGCCAGGGAGTTTATGGACATGTATCTGTCCCAGGAGACGGACTGTCTGATCTCCTGCGGCGGCGGAGAGTTAATGTGTGAGATCCTGCCCTATATGGATTTCGGGAAGCTGGCCCAGGCGGATCCCAAATGGTTCATGGGGTATTCGGATAACACGAATCTGACCCTACTGCTGGCAACCCTTGCGGACACGGCTTCGGTATATGGTCCCTGTGCCGCTTCCTTTTATATGGAGCCGCTGCATGCGTCTTTGAATGATGCTATTGAGATTCTGACCGGGGAGCGAAAAAGTGTGGGCAGCTATGGCATGTGGGAGAAAGAGTCCCTGAAGGACGCGGAGCACCCGCTGGTGCCCTATAACCTGACGGAAAAATTGGCCATGCAGTGTTTTATCGGCAGGGAGCCTACTGAGAGTGCGCGGTTCCGTGGAAGGCTCCTGGGGGGCTGTCTGGATATCTTGGTATGTCATGCGGGAACCCGTTTTGACCGTGTGAAGGAGTTTGTGGAGAAATACAAAGAGGATGGCATCATCTGGTTTTTGGAGGCCTGTGACCTGAATGTGTTCAGCATCCGGCGTGCCATGTGGCAGCTGGAGGAAGCGGGCTGGTTTCAGCATGTGAAAGGATTTTTGATCGGACGTCCGGAAAACGGGGAGCCCATGATGAATCTTGACAACCTGAATGCGGTGCTGGAGGTGACGGGCAGAAAGAACGTGCCGGTGGTGCTGGATGCGGACCTTGGGCACAGACCGCCTATGATGCCGCTGGTTGTGGGGAGTGTGGCTGAAGTGACGTATGAGGGCAGTGAACAGCTGACTGTGGAGATGGAGTTCAGTTGAGAGCAGAATACACAGTAATGATTCATAACATATCTCACAAGATATAGCCTCATACGATATATCTAATTTTGGCCTATTTTTTGCAGAATTGCACTTGTCAAGCGGTGTGTTCTATGATAAAATAGGCTTTGTTGCAGGAAATCCTGCAAAGGCCGGCGTGTCGGAATGGCAGACGAGGCAGACTCAAAATCTGTTGTGGGCAACCA
>JAFLRN010000005.1 GCA_022511385.1 Acetatifactor sp. | reverse complement strand
ATCTGGCTGATGGCCGCGTCCAATGCTTTCAGCTTTTCTTCTCTTTCCATTATGAAATCTCCTTTTCTTCAAGGAACAAACGTTCGCATCATGTTGGTTTTAGAATAAAACATTTGTTCGATTTTGTCAACAACAAAATTATTTTTGCTGCCGGTTTTTGTTCAAAACCTGTTCTTTACTAAACGATACCACATTTTATGTACAATAAAATTCCCTCAAAGGCGTCTCACCTCCGTTCTCAAAAAAATCACATCTGAAACCTGTGGCGAAACTGCCGGAATAAAAAGATGTCCTTCCTACAGGGAAAGGGCTTTATTTTTGATATTGCAGATATCAGATAGGAAGAGTTTATCACAGAATTGTCAAATATGCAAGCATAAACAAATAAGGATATATCCACAAGAAACTGACCGTTACTGTTCATACACACCTTTTCGAATGACGCCCGGGCCTGTCAGAGGAGGCTAAGGCCTCATTCGTCTACGCACTTGACGAGTATGACGAGGCTCACTGGGGTATGGGCGCCTCCAGTCCCCATGACATACCGAAGGAAACGGCTCCGTATGAGTTTTGCTGGCTATCTGACGAAATTATCCGGGAAGATCTGGCGGAAGTGGACTATGAGGACTATATTATTGCCCAGTCCACGCAGCTGTACACTGTGTTAGTCTGGGCACGCTGCGACAACAGTGAGGATGTGTTCGTGACCTGCCCGGCTCGGCCGGAGTTCGCAGGACTTGAAAACCGGAGACAGTACTCCCTGGCGGAGATACAGCAGATCCTGACCGAAGCATCCGGGATGACTGAGTGATCTCATGAGCCTATAACAATCGGCTGGTTTCCGTGAGGGAATTTGTTTTTTCCCTCACGGAAACCAGCCACAATTGTTTTTCATATGGACATCTCTTTCAGCCACTCTGTTACACTTTCCCTGCAATATGGAATATCGCCGCAGTAAATCTCCAACGGATCCGTCATTATGGTCCCGTTACATATAGCCTTGATATCTTCTACACTCTTTCCGACCCCGCTTCCGCCGTGGGTGACGATCGGTATAACTGTCTTCTCTGAGAAATCATAGCTGTTCAAAAACGCTTCTACGGGCTTTGGGATTGTGTACCACCACAAAGGATATACGAGAAACACCGTATCATACTCGTCCAGTTCTTCCGGCATATCAATAAGCCTCGGTAATTCCTGACGCTTCAGTTCTTCGCTTGCAGCCGATACCGTATCAGAATAGGAGGAAGGATACCTTTCTTTCGTATTGATGGAAATAATATCCCCGCCCACGGCATCCTGTATCATCAACGCGAGCATCTGACTGTTCCCCATGAGTTCCCCATTCCCGTCCAGCAGAAGCGACGCTCCTGAAACGGCATCCACATCATCTTCAAAATCCGTATTGCCAACCCGTGTAAAATACACCGTCACAATTCTTCTGCCGTCAAGATTCACGCTTTCACCTGAGATGACGGCGTCCCGATCAATTTCAACTGTCACGAAATGTCTCTCCAGGTAAGGCAGCATCCACATTTTCATTACCACCGCAAAGACGGATGCCGACACAATCAGCACAACCGGTAATCTCCTGTATTTCCTCCTGGTATGGCTGAATACGTGAACCAGCACATGAGAAAAAATAAGTACAAACCCAATTAGAGCCAAAACGGTATGGAGTTGTCCGATCCACGCTGTGCGGATGCCCATATGGAACAAATAGCGGGAATGGATAATACCTGTCACCAGAAGGGCTGTTATATCTGCGATCAACACCAAATTCAGTGCAAGCACAGTCTTTCTTTTCGCGTTATATGTACCCGTCTTAAGGGCCTTAAACCATCCTATATTGCTGATATTATGAAGTAATGCCACAACCGCAAATATAATACCAGCCACTTCGTGGAACTGTCCGCCTGTAAATGCATATCCTAATAGCAATACATATAGCAATCCTAATAAGATATCAATCACCAGTTTAATCAGCTTTGTTGCGTGTCGTTTATCCATGCCCAATTATCCTTTATTACATTCTGCTAATCAATTTCTGCCATAGAAACAAAATGGGGCAATCCACACACGGAAGACCGCCCCATTATGGCATTTCATCAAATTTTTAGCCTAATATTCCTGAATTGATGCAGGCACTGTACCTGCATTCAGGCCATGCACCTTACAGACCTCCAGCGATTCATGAACAGCGGCAGAAAAGCGCACCCTTAGATCGCGTCAGCCAGAGCGGCCGCTTTCTTGCAGCCGTCCGTCTTTTCAATGTCGCCCACATTCAGCACGCCAGGGACAAGAACTTCGCCCACCATCTTCCACTTGTTAAGAGCGCACATACGCTCCATGGGAATACGGACACCGTCCATAACGGACATGTCATCCTCCTCGCAGCAAGTGATCAGCGCACATTCCTTGTCAGCAATATCTTTGCCGCCGACCACAAGAGAGAAAATGCGGTCAATAACTCCCTTGATCTGTGCCGGGATGGAATACCAGTAAACCGGCATGGTGAACACAATGGCATCCGCCTCCAGGATAGCCGGTACAATGGTGTTGAAGTCATCGTCAAAGGTACAGGCTTTCCCGGTGGAGAAGCAGGTCTCACAAGCCCGGCATCCGCCAACTTTTTTCATCGCAGCGTCGAACCGGGTAACGGTGTGGCCCTTCGCCTCTGCCGCCTCGATGAAGGCGTCGGTCATGGCAAAGCTATTTCCGTTTTTGCGGGGGCTGCCGGTGATTACTACAATCTTCTTGCTCATACTTATTTCCTCCTGATAATATACTTAGTGAGATTGACTTTTATTATGCTGTACGATACAATCATACCATGCATGAGAGAAAAAACAAGTACGTACATACAAGTGCGATACTATCTTTCATGTATAATACTTACCTAAAGGAAAGCATAAAGAGTTATGAGTTTGGAATGTATTAAAGATGCAAGCTTAGAAGAAACTGGGTTCAATTACACAATGTCGCTCATTCAGGGGAAATATAAAATGTTCATTCTTTATACCCTGATGGGTTATGGCGTTGTCCGTTTCAACGAGATGAAAAAGTATATTGGCAGTATTTCCTATAAGACACTCAGCTCAACACTGAAAGAACTGGAAGCCGATGGTTTGGTCCACCGCGAGGAGTATCCCCAGATTCCCCCGAAGGTTGAGTACAGCCTGACAGAGCGCGGTAAGTCCTTGATCCCTATATTGGATCAGATGTGTACTTGGGGTGAGGAACATAGACAGAATTGATAAACCCTCTTCATTGAATGTCCATAACTCCATAGTCAAAAGGTTGTTATAGCGCCATCACATAGATCTGGCAGGGATTTTGCTCTCCCCAAAGTAAAGGAAAAACTTCGAATTCCTTGAAACCCATGCTGATATAAAAACGGTTTGTATTGTCATAATCGTCATACCTGCCCATCTGGACAGTTTTCACCTGTAGGAACTGATATCCTATGTCTGCGGCACAGGTTCTGGCTGCTTCAAACAACTCACGACCGATGCCCCGGCGGTGGAATTCCTTCCGTACTCCCATGACGCTGAGCTCCACCGTCTCCCTTCCTGTCTCCTTCAGGCACAGAAAACCAATGGGACGGTCGTCCTCACTTGCAGCAAAGAATAACTGTTGTGCACTGTTTTTGATATATTCTTCCCTCGCCTCCGGAATACCGAACCAATCCGGCAGTGCTTCCAGAATTTGTCGCGCGATTTGCTCCTTCTCTTTTTTGTCAAATACTTGTTTAACCACTAAGTTGTCTCCCGAAAATAAGAATTAGGCTATATCTTCCACACACTTCCGTACCAGCTTCAGCGCCGCCACCACAGCAGATTCCCGGATCTGACTGCGGCTGCCGGAGAACTGACACTTTTTCACGGTAACCTTTCCCTTCACGCTGCAGCCGATATACACCAACCCCACCGGCTTCTCCGGAGTTCCACCGTCAGGCCCTGCAATGCCGGTAACTGCCACAGCCACATCCGCCTTGACCGCCTTAGCCGCTCCTGCCACCATCTCACGGGCGGTCTGCTTGCTCACTGCACCAAACTTTTTCAAAGTGCTTTTCTTTACCCCAAGCAGCTTATGTTTCGCCTTATTGGAATAGGTGACAAAGCCTGCCTTATATACATCCGACACACCGGGAACGTTAATGATCCTGCCAGAGAGAAGGCCGCCAGTGCAGGACTCTGCACAGGTAATCGAAAGACCACGGTCCGCTAAAAGCTTCACCACGAGCTCCTCCAAAGCTTTATTTGAACAATGCGCCGTATTTGGCCGGGAAGTCATGTCCATTTCCCCCACGCCCAATTGATAAGCCTTTTCCACATCCTGTCCCATCTATTTCTGCTCCTTCAGCACACCCTTATTTTTCACCAAATAATCGATCAGAGACACCACAGTCAGCGCCAGTGCGATCCACATGACCACCTGGGTCAATACATTCAGCCAGGGCCACCAGGATAGTCCTTCTGGCACATTGACAATCATTAAGCATATCATCACCATCTGAAAGGTGGTCTTGAACTTCCCCCAATAACTTGCGGCAATCACAACATTATTGTCTGCCGCGATCAGGCGAAATCCGCTGATGATGAACTCCCTGCTGATAATAATGATCACAATCCATGATGGTATCCTGCTCATCTCTGTCAGCGCGATCAACGCCGCACAGACCAACAGTTTATCAGCAAGGGGATCCATAAATTTCCCAAAATTCGTTACCAGATTGTATTTTCTCGCAATCTTGCCATCCGCCAGATCCGTGAGACTGGCAATGATAAAGATCGCCAAAGCCATATAATCCACATACTCCATTATTCCGCCAAAAATCGCAGTAAACCATCTCCATTCATGGTAGCCACCCAAAAGCAGCACTATAAAGGGTACGATCAGAATGACGCGGAAAATAGTCAGCTTATTTGGCAAATTCATTTTACTCATGATATATTTCTCCTATCAGGTCGTATTCGTTGGAGTCAGTGACGATCACCTTTACAAAATCTCCTGTCATTAGCGCAGCGGCGGTGTTCAAAAACAGATAACCGTCCACATTCGGCGCATCCCGGTAGGTCCGGGTCACATACACGTCCTCATCAGCCACCTTTCCCTCCACCATCACGGTGAGCTCCCGGCCTATCATCTCCTCCGCCTTCTCGAAGGCAATGGCCTGCTGCAGCTCCATCAGTTCGTCCCTGCGGCTCTCCTTCACAGCTTCCTCAACCTGCTCCGGCATCTCGGCTGCAGCAGTTTCCTCCTCCTGGGAATAAGGGAATACCCCCAATCGGTCAAACTCCATCTCGTTTACAAAGCGGTACAGCTCCTCGTGATCCCCCTGGGTCTCCCCGGGAAATCCGCTGATCAGCGTAGTTCTCAGGCAGATATCGGGAATCCGCTCCCGCAGCCGCCCAATCCACTGGCGCAGCTCCTCCTGACTGGTGCGCCTGCCCATGCGCTTCAGTATTCCGTCGCAGGCATGCTGGATAGGGATGTCCAGATAATGGCAGACCTTGGGTTCAGTGGCTATAGTTTCAATCAGTTCTTCTGTGATCTCCTCGGGATAACAGTACAGGAGCCTGATCCAGTAAATACCGCTTATAGCTGCCAGTCTCCGCAGCAGCTCCGGCAAACTCTTCTTCCCATATAGGTCGACACCGTACAAAGTAGTCTCCTGGGCCACCAGGATCAGCTCCCTGACGCCGCCCTCTGCCAGCTTTTCCGCCTGGGCTACAAGCTCCTCCATGGACACACTTCTGTAATCCCCCCGTACCTTGGGGATAATGCAGTAGGTACAGCGCTTATTGCAGCCCTCCGCTATTTTCAGGTAAGCAAAATGCCCTCCCGTGGTCACCACCCTGTCCCGCCAGGCTGCAGGAGGCGTGTCCAAGTCACGGTAATAGGCAGCGCCCCGTCCCGCCAGGGCGTCCTCTACGGCAGCTGTAATCTCTTCTATAGCCATGGTGCCCACCAGGGCGTCCACCTCGGGAATCTCTTTTCTGATCTCCTCCCGGTAGCGCTGAGCCAGACAGCCAGTGGCAATGAGACATTTCAACCTTCCCTCTTTTTTCAGCTCCGAAAGCTCCAACAGAGTATTGATGCTTTCCTCCTTGGCATCGCCGATAAAGCAGCAGGTATTCACCACCGCAATATCCGCCCCGGCCTCATCATCCGTGAAGGAATATCCCTTCTCCCGAAGCATTCCCAACATCATCTCCGTGTCCACCAGATTTTTGTCGCAGCCCAGAGATACAAATAGTATGTTCATAAAAACCTTTCCGATAACTTAAGGGACTGCCGCAAAATGATTCCGTCATGTAAATTCATTTTGCAACAGTCCCAAGATATCTCAGGATATTCACGTGTCAGCCCGCCATAGGTCGAACTGCAGTAATTCACTCCTCCTCATCGTCACCCAGGATTTTAATCTTACCCTGGTTCAGCTCCTCCACTGCGACGGAGAGTGCCTTTCTGTCCTTGCTCTCCACAAGTGCATCCTCGCCTGATATGATCTGGCGCGCTCTCTTTGAGGTGGCCATCACGATGGAATAGCGGCTGTTCACCACGGGAGTCTCACCGGGCTCCACTTCGCTGTTTACTACCTTCATCAAATCGGAATAAGACGGATGTAACATAATTATTTTGCTCCTTTCGCGAAACCTTGCAGTTCCTCTCTGATCTCACTGATAAATTCTTTTCTCCTGACCGGTGCCCTGCGCGCTGCGTCCACCAGTCGATGGATCTCTTCAATACAGACTTCCAGGTCGTCGTTTACTACTATATAATCATAGGCTTCGATGCCTTCTGATTCCTCAACTGCACGGGCAAGACGCTGGGCGATCACCTCCGGGCTCTCCGTGCCTCTCTTTTCCAGCCTGCGCTTCAGTTCCTCCGCACTGGGCGGCGTCACAAAAATCAACAGACTCTCGGGAAATTTCTCCTTAATCTTCAGTGCCCCCTGAAGTTCAATCTCCAGGATCACATTCCTTCCCACCGCCATCTGTTCCTCCACATAGGCCCTGGGGGTTCCGTAATAGTTACCGCAGTAGGAAGCATATTCTATCAGGCCGTCCTGCTTGATGGTATCTTCAAAATGCTGTTTGTCTGTGAAAAAGTATTCCACACCGTGGCGCTCTCCCTCCCGGGGCGCCCTGGTGGTCATGGAAATGGAAAGGGCATAATTGTCATACTTTTGAATGAGCCCCTTGACCAGTGTTCCCTTTCCTGCTCCGGAAAAACCGGACAATACCATAAGGATTCCCTTTTGTTCCATATTTTTCCTCACTTTTGAATAGATATTCTTCCAATCTATGAACCCCTTTATTCTTCGCCGTTCTCCGGCTCCATCGTCTCTCCCTGCAATGTCTGTACCCGGCCTGCAATGGTCTCCGGCAGGAGCGCCGACAACACAACCTGGCTGTTTTCCATAACCAGCACGGATTTTGTCTTTCTGCCCTGGGTGGCATCAATGGCCACCCCCTTCTCCTTTGCGCTTTGCACCAGCCGCTTGATGGGCGCTGACTCAGGGCTGACAATGGCGATGATCTTTGCGGTATTCACAATGTTGCCAAATCCGATATGAATCAGCATACCGTCTTCCATCCCTTCCCACAGTCAGTAAATCTGCAGATAACTACATCCGCCATATACAGACACAAATCTACGATCAACCATCTCCCATGATCAATCTGCGTGCCATCTATTCGATATTCTGTATCTGCTCCCTGACCTTCTCGATCTCTGTCTTCAGTTCAATGGCGCAGTTGGTAATCTCCAGGTCATTGGCTTTGGAGAGAATGGTATTGGCTTCACGGTTCAGCTCCTGGGCAATAAAGTCCAGCTTTCTTCCGATGGCGCCTCCCTCCTTGAGCGTGTTCTTCGTGGTTTCGATATGGCTGCGCAGCCTGACGATCTCCTCGTCAACACAGACCCGGTCGGCAAAGATCGTGACCTCGGTGAGCAGTCTGCCCTCGTCTACGGCGGTATCCTGAAGCAGCTCCTTGACCTTATCCTCCAGCTTCTGGCGGTATTCCTCCACCAGCTTCGGTGAACGCTCCTCAATGAATTCCACCATCTTCAGCATGCCATCCAGCTTTTCGATCAGGTCGTTCTTCAGATGTTCGCCCTCCGTGATCCGGGTGTCCACAAATGCTTTTGCTGCGCCCTGAACTGCTTTTTGAAGCTGCTTCCAGAGTTCCTCCTCGTCCACGTCGGCTTCCTCCATCGTGAACACTTCCGGGTACTTGGACAGGGTAGTGACCCTGATATCACTCTCCAGTTCAAACTCCTCCGCCATCTGGCGCAGGTATCCCAGATATTCCTTTGCCAGTTCACGGTTGTAGTGAACAGTGGAGGTCTTTTCCGAGAAATCCTCATAGGCGATAAAAACATCCACCTTGCCCCGGGCAATGTAATTCTTCAACTCGCTTCGAACGGCTGACTCGAAAAAATTCAGAGTCTTGGGCATTTTGATGCTCACATCCAGATAGCGGTGGTTCACCGATTTCATTTCCACCGTAAACTTTCTGTTGTTCTCGGCGATCTCACATCTGCCGAAACCTGTCATGCTCTTTATCATCAGCACTCCCATCCGGGCAATGGAAAACATTGCCACACACTCCATTTTATTATAAAATAAGTTTGGGCAAGCGTCAAGGGCGAAGCGCAGACTTTAGAACCGTCTCTGAAATTATCGCCTGAATCACATGATAAATTATTCAATCACGGCTCAATCCCTGCACAAAAGGGAATTTCACTATCAGCTCAGCATCCATCTCCAGCATATTTAAAATACGACTGGCAGCCCCGGATGGTCTGTTTGTTCCGGCTTCCCATGCTTCCACTGTTTTTGTGGAAACCCCCATATAACCAGCAAAAAGCCTCTGAGATAGGCCTGTTCTCTTTCTGATGTTCTGTATTTCTTTTGCATTATAGTCCTTCACAGGCATAATGGATACGGTGTGTCTTTTCAGTTTCTTCTCTTCGTTTTGGATGTCTTCTATCGCTTCCGATAATCCAGCAACAATACTTTTATATACGCTCTCCATAATGAACTCCTTTCACATAATCATGTGCTATGTTCCAACACCTGTATTAATTTACTGATAGACTTGCATTCTGCACGAGTCAGACTGTCTTTCTCATTTTTAGGATATATCGTTATTAGATATACTGTTTCCTTTGACGGAAAATCCACATAACATACCCGTGCACTGCCACTCTTCCCCATATATTCAAAAGCAAATCTCAGCTTACGCAGTCCTCCCGTACCTCTTATCACCTTGCCAGCCTTGGGATTTCTTAATATTTCCAGTTCAAGACGTCTTAAATCTTGATCTTCCAGCCCAAGTTCTCCCCAGTTCCTAGTAAACTCCTGAGTTTCAATAAAGGTTCTTGTCATTTGTTTTCCTCATTGCAAATAATATTTTACCCTATCCAATAGGGCAAGTCAATAGTTACTTTGTCTACTCATTTTTTCGTGAAAGGTGGGAGAAAGTCCCATAAACACTAACATTGAGCTTAGAACTTAAAAAATATAGAAAATATAGATTTATACTAATGCACTACTCATAAAGTGTCAAGCACAAAATTCCCTTGTATTTGATGTACTTATTTTGATTTATCCACCTAAATCCATCTTCCTATTTTTTCCGATATATTCTAATTGTTTGAGCTGCCGCTGAGACAACTGATCCAAATGCTTTTCAAACAGCTCCCTGGCCTTGGCGTACTCCTTCTGTTTCCAGTAATTTTCTGCTTTCCTTAAATCATTTTTCAGATAATATGTCTCCAGCTCAGCTTTTTGGACCTTCCTGCTGGAATCATATATCTTTTGAAAATTACATTCAACAGATACATCTATTTCTTCATAGAGTACTTTGACCACTTCTGCCAAATAAGCAATGCTTTTTTCCAGTTCAGTCAGGTCAGCAATCTGAAAAAGACCCCGAAATTGGTATATTTCCGCATAGTTTAGGCCCTCCTGCAGTGAGAAGCATTGATTTGAATTGTCCAAAAACATGCAGGTGATTTCATACTCAGCCTTAGAAAACACTATCTCAATTTGGTTGCTCATGCCTTGAAAGATTACCGTGTCACTGCCATTATCGTCTGACATTATATATCCTAACTGATACAGAAAACTAAAGTATGTATCACATAATTCTCTTAATTGATACATTTCGGACACCTCACCTAGATGACATATTAAAAAAAGTTATTATTTGAATCACACCATCAACCGCCTTCCTGTCCTCTGCCGCAGGCCTTGTATTTGTGTTATGGCTAAAAACCAACGGATGGATGTCATAGCAATTCATGTGGCGCAGGAGTGTGTAGGCTGTTTCGTAGGGTTTATCCATTCTTCCGTCACCGCCGCCAACCAGGATCACAGCTCCCCTTTTAGACTTGGCAATCGGCTCCGCCTTTCTGAAAAATCTCGCACAGAAATATGTCTGCAGCCTGCTCCCCACGTCCAGCAGCTTACCGGTCAGTTCAGAAAAGTAAACCGGGGACGCGATAAGAATATTGTCACATTCCTGTATATAACTGTAAACCTCCTGCATTTCATCTTTGAGTGCACACCCGTCGTTTTCCCAGCAATATCTGCAGTCAACACAGGGGGATATTTCGCATTGGTACGCATTGATCAGCTTATATTCGCCTTCTATACCTGCAATCACTTTGTTCACAAGACTCATTGTGTCTCCCTGAAGCCTTGGGGAGCCATTGAAAATCAGCGTTTTCATCACTGGAAAACCTCATATACGTTAGTGTATTGGTGAATTTACACCTAGCAGTTTGTAACCATCGCTCCATAGTCATACATTGCCACGGGATACACCTATTGTCAAGCATAACAAGTTTCTTTTCACACTCTGCCCAATTCAGACCAGTACTGACAATGTCCTTCCGGCAGACCGTTGAAACACGTTGGCACTTGGCGAGTTACTTTCGCGCCAGCTCTGCCATGCAGAGCTTGTTCCACTTGACACTAGTCCATATTTCCCTTGCCAACCACCCTCCTTCCGTGCCATAATACAGACGAAAGACATATGCCAGTCTGCAAATAAAAATCAAGCAGAAAAGACAGAAAAATCTAAGCGCAAGGAGACTTTCCATGGCATTCGACGGCGTTACCATAGCAAGCGTAGTATCGGAACTGAAAGACAAACTGATCGGCGGCAGACTCTACAAGATTGCCCAGCCTGAGGAGGATGAACTGCTCCTTACCATCAAGCAGCCCGCTGGCCAATACCGGCTCCTTCTCTCTGCAAATGCTTCCTTACCTTTAATCTATTTGACGGAAAATAATAAACCCAGCCCACTCACCGCTCCAAATTTCTGCATGCTGCTGCGCAAGCACTTACAGAATGGGCGCATCACGGATATCTCTCAGCCAGGCTTAGAGCGCATTGTCCACATAGGCGTGGAGCATCTGGATGAGATGGGCGATCTGTGCCACAAGACCCTGGTCATTGAAATCATGGGAAAACACAGTAATATTATCTTCTGCAATGAAGAAAATGTGATCATAGACAGTATTAAGCATGTCTCCGCCGCAGTGAGCTCTGTCCGTGAAGTGCTGCCGGGCAAGCCCTACTTTGTAGCCCAGACCCAGGATAAGCTGGATGCCCTGAGCACGGACGAGGCAGGCTTTCGCAGCACGCTGACCGCAAAGCCCCAGCCTGCTTACAAAGCTATTTATGGCAGCTTTACAGGGATTTCCTCCATCCTGGCCCAGGAACTCTGTCACCGTGCCGGGGTGGATGCGGATCTGCCCACTGCCGGCCTGGATGACGCTGCCTATGAGCGGCTGACCCGGTGCTTTCAGGAAATGACTGACATCATTCGGGAGGAGCGCTTTGAACCTTGTATTGCCTACACCGGTTCCCGGCCTGTGGAGTTTGCCGCCCTGCCCCTGACCATGTACACGAGCGGCACAGATTCCTGCAAGACCTTTGACTCCATGTCAGTCCTGCTGGAAAGCTATTACACGGAAAAGAATACCATCACCCGCATCCGCCAGAAATCCTCTGACCTGCGCCGTATCGTACAGACAGCCCTGGAGCGGAATGTAAAAAAATATGATCTGCAGCTGCGCCAGATTCAGGACACGGAGAAGCGGGAAACCTACCGCATCTACGGGGAGCTTCTGAACACCTACGGCTATAGCTGCGCTCCCGGGGCAAAATCCCTGGAAGCAGTGAACTATTACAACGAAGAAACCGTGCAGATCCCTCTGGACCCCACTCTCACTGCCACGGAAAATGCTAAAAAATACTTTGATAAATACGGGAAAATGAAGCGGACCTACGAGGCTCTGTCTGAATTGACCAAGGAAGTCAAGGCGGAAATCGACCATCTGGAGTCCATTATGGCTTCTCTGGATATCGCCTTAAAGGAGGAAGATCTGGTGGAAATCAAGGAGGAGCTCACCGAGAGCGGTTACATCCGCAGAAAGGGCAGTTCCAAGAAGCAGAAGATCACCAGCAAACCCTTCCACTACATCAGCAGCGACGGCTTTCACATGTACGTTGGAAAAAACAACTACCAGAACGACCAGCTGACCTTCCAGCTGGCAACAGGCAACGACTGGTGGTTCCACGCCAAGCACATGCCCGGCTCCCATGTGATCGTAAAGCTCGGGAACGCCCAGGAACTACCGGACCGTACCTTTGAGGAAGCTGCGAGACTGGCCGCCTATTACTCCAAGGGCCGCGACCAGGAGAAGGTGGAGATCGATTATATCCAGAAAAAGCATGTAAAAAAGCCCGGTGGGGCAAAGCCGGGCTTTGTGGTCTACTATACGAATTTCTCCATGGCTATTGACAGCAATATCGAGGGTATCCAGCAGATCATGGAATAGTAAGTTGCAGAATAACCATTGACTCATTCAGTCATTTATCCGCAAATAGCAGCTTTTGTACAACAAAATGAGTAATTTTATTCCCACGAGCAATGAGCCAGGCAGCCGTGCCTGTACGGACATTTGGCAAGTGCCGCGAGGTATTTGACTGAAATTCAGCAGCTTTTCTATCGCATCAACCTGATCTTTTTGGCCAGCTTCACCAGCAGATACCCCTTCGGGAAGCCTCTCAGCTCCTGCTCCGTCACACCTCTGAACAACAGCAGCATCACAAAATACACGCAGACTCCCAGAAGGACTGCAACGACCACAGAAATCTTGGGAGACTTGGTCAACATCAAAAGCGCCTCATACACCGCCCAGGCGGCGGCTCCCATAAAAACAGCTGCAAGAGCCGGGATTAGAAACGTTCTCGTCACCTCCTGACGGTACCCCACCGCTCTTCTCACCGCCCACTGGTTCAATAAGCACATGACGCCGGAGTACAGCGTGTTGGCAATAGCAATGCTGTAAAGATCAAGGTCTGTAAAAAAAAGCAGGCCCACAGCCGCTGCCGTCTGGACCGCCAGAGCAATGCCTGCATTGACAATGGGCATATTCAGCTTGCCCAATCCCTGCAGGATCTGGCTGTTCAACGTAGACAGAGCATAAAACACCACCGACAACGACAGCGACATCAGAAGTGCAGTGGCCAGGTCCTCTGCCTCCCTGGCATTGGAAAACAGCAGACCTATGATGGGTCTGGCCAACACAAACAACCCCACTGCGCAGGGTATGGAAAGAAGCATTGTGGTCTTCACCGCCATGCCGATGGAATTTCTGGCTCCCTCCTCATTCCGGGCTGCCATCAACTGGGCAACCGACGGAATCATGGCCGCCGCCATGGCCGTGGCAAAAGCGATAGGAATGTTGGAAATGGTCTGCGCCTGGCCGGAAAAAATGCCCCATCGGGAAGCGATCTCCGAAGTGCTGACTTCCCTGAGGGACGGCAACAGCTTTGTATATACACTGGTATTTACCGTACCGCTTAAGTTGTAGATGGCAGTACTCAGGATAAAGGGCGTCACCACAGCAGTGATGGTCTTAATGATATTGCTGTAGGACTCCTCATTTTGATGCCTGTCCCGTCTGATCCTTCCCTGTATGATATTCTTGTTCAGACCATAGATTCCCAGCATAAACAGTAGCGCTGTCAGCACTCCTGCACCCGTTCCCAGAGCACTTCCGATGGCGCCGTAGGTGGCTCTGGCCACCTGACCCGCCTCATCCGCAGGCACCTCCATACTGCCCATTCCATGTTTAATCAGCAGATATGCACCGCCCACACTGACAATGGCGTTAGCTATCTGCTCCAGAATCTGGGATACAGAAGTTTGGGCCATGCTTTTGTGAGCCTGGAAATAGCCCCGCAGCACTCCCAAGATACCATACACAAAGATGGTGGGGGCCAAGGTCCGCAAAACGGGAATGTACTCATCGTCCACGAACAGCCCTGCCCCAAAAAACAAAACAAGGCTGGCCACACCGCCAACCGCCAGCACATAGCCCAGCGCGCACTTAAAAATCCTGTGGGCGTTGCGGTACTCCTTTACCGCCAGCTTCTGCGCGATGACCTTTGATATTGCAGAGGGAATACTATAGGAGGAAATTAAGAGAATAATAGTGTAATATGCGTAAGCAACCTGGTAATACCCCATCCCCTGATCGCCAATGACAGCATGCATAGGGCTCCTGTAAAGGAGCCCTATGATTCTGCTGATGATCCCGGCCGCTGCCAGTATCCCAGCCTGCGCTATAAAATTATTTTTACTGTTATTTTTTTCCGCCATGCCCTTAACCAATCAGCCAGTCATACATTTCCTGATACCTGGCCGCAGACACGTGCCATGAAAAGTCTGCCGCCATAGCCCTGTCAACCAGCTTGTTCCATTCACGCTTCTTATCATAATAGATATGCTCGGCATAGCGGATCGTATTCAACATTTCGTGGGCATTATAATTGGTAAAGCTAAAACCTGTTCCCGTGCTCTCATACTCGTTGTAAGGCGCCACCGTATCCTTCAGGCCGCCGGTCTCGCGGACAATGGGAATGGTTCCGTAGCGCAGCGCCATCAGCTGGCTAAGACCGCAGGGCTCGAACAGTGAAGGCATCAGGAATGCGTCACAGGCCGCATAAATCTTGTGGGACAGAGGGTCGGAATAATAGATATTGGCCGACACTTTGTCATTGTATTTCCAGTCAAAATGACGGAACATATTCTCGTAGCGTTCCTCGCCGGTACCCAATACCACCAGCTGGATATCGTCCTGACAGAGTTCATCCATCACATAGGCGATCAGATCCAGACCCTTCTGGTCTGTGAGCCTGGAGACAAGGCCGATCATCATTTTCTTGTCATCCTGGCGCAGCCCCAGCTCCTGCTGCAGATCCTTCTTGTTTTTCACTTTCTCCTTGCGGAAATTCACAGCGTTATAGGGATAAGGGATATGCTTATCCGTCTCAGGATTGAAATCCGTATAGTCAATACCGTTGACAATACCTCTAAGGTCGCGGCTCCTTGCCCTAAGAAGTCCGTCAAGGCCCTCTCCATAAAAGGGTGTCTTGATCTCCTCCGCATATGTATCGCTCACCGTGGTCACGGCGTCCGCATAGACGATACCGCCCTTTAACAGGTTGGCATCCTTATACGCTTCCAGCTTATCAGGAGTGAAATAGTACTCGGGAAGACCTGTGATATTCTGCACCGTCTTGGTGTCCCACCTGCCCTGGAATTTCAGGTTATGGATCGTGATGATGGACTTGATGCCGCGGAAGAAATCTCCCTCCCGGAAGCGTTCCTTCAGGTACACGGGAATCAGTCCGGTCTGCCAGTCATGACAGTGGATCACATCAGGCCGGAAGCCTATTACCGGAAGTGCAGAAAGCACTGCCTTTGAGAAAAAGGCATAACGCTCAATCTCCCACCTGGGATCGTCGCTGTAGGGCTTGGGACCGTTGAAATAGGTCTCGTTGTCGATGAAGTAATAGTGTACGCCATCTTCTTCAGCCTCCAGGATTCCCACATAGACATTCTTCCAGTTGTAATCCATATAGAAGTGCGTCACATAGTTCAGCTTATCCTTCAGCTCCTGCTTCATGCAGGCATACTTGGGAATGATCACCCGCACGTCAAAATACTTCTTATCAATGCATTTGGGCAGGGAACCCACCACATCGGCCAGGCCGCCTGTCTTGATAAAAGGTACTCCCTCAGATGCCGCAAACAAAATATTTTTCATTGGAAACCCCTCCACGGAATTAATTAAAAAGTTACAGCCAGAACGCTGAAACGCCACTGGCGTTCCAGCGCCGCTTCGCTCATCAAATGTCTGAACAAGCATCTGCTCGAGCAAGCTCAGCATATGCTTGCTCAGCCACTTGATTCTGCCCTATACGAACATTATACATCAAGATTAATTCTGTGGAAAGTGTTTTCTTAATTAGGGCATAAAATACGGAAACTAAACCTTGTAGGAAAGACGGATCCTGTCTGCGATCAGGGCGATAAACTCCGAATTGGTGGGTTTCCCCTTCCCTGTGTCGATGGTATACCCAAAGAGCGCATCCAAAGTCTCCATTCTTCCTCTGCTCCATGCTACCTCAATCGCATGGCGGATGGCGCGCTCCACGCGGCTGGGAGTGGTCTGAAACCGCTTTGCTATGGTGGGATAGAGAATCTTGGTAATGGAACTGATCATGCCGGGATCCTCCACTGACATCATGATTGCCTCTCTCAGGTACTGATATCCCTTAATATGTGCCGGAACTCCTATTTCATGTATCATATTGGTCACATCCTGCTCCAGGTCCCGGATCACCAGTTCCTGCTTCTGTAAATCATGGGAGGCCTTTGCAGCATTTCCGCTCTTTGCAGAGGGAACTGTGATCATAATCTGAAATTCTTTGTCAGCATTCATCAGATCTCCCAGTATCTTATATATTTTTTCATTGTCCTTTGTATTTGTAATGTTCAGTTGTTCCATGAAACTACCTCCCTGGCATAAATCGTTCTTTTTCGGTGGCATCCGTCGCGCCATTTTGCAACATTTCGTGCTTTGCCAGCAAAATCAGTCACCTTTTACATTATAAAAGATAAATATTTGATACCGCAACTGCATCTCGCCGCGAATTTCGTTTACAATCGCCAATAAATACGATAAAATTCTCTTTTCTCTTTTCTTTCCCCATAATTCTGTATAAAATTACACGCCGCCCGGGATATACCATCCACAGGCGGCGCATATTGATACATACTATATGGTTCTGTTCAAAGCTCTCTGATCTTATGCCTAAGTTCCAGTATCATCCCCGGAGACACGCTAAGCTCATCGATGCCCATTCGCAGAAACTCCTCTGTAAAGGCAGTATCTGATGCCAGTTCCCCACAGATACCGACCCATATGCCCGCATCATGGGCATTTTTTGCAGCCATCTCTATCAGTCGCAGCACCGCCCTGTGGTCAGGGTCGGCAAAACGCTCCAGGGATTCGTTCTGCCTGTCCAGCGCCAGCGTATATTGGGTCAGGTCGTTGGTTCCCACGCTGAAAAAATCCACCTCTTTTGCAAGCTTGTCACTGAGCAGCGCTGCTGCCGGGGTCTCTATCATGATACCAGTGGGAAGAAACGCGGCAAACAGCATTCCTTCTTGTTCCAATTCCCGTTTCACTTGCTGCTCCAGCTGCCGCAGCTTGAGGATTTCTTCCACAGAGGTGATCATTGGATACATGATACACAGCTTCCCATAGATTCCTGCCCGATACAGAGCACGCAGCTGGGTCTTCAAAAGCTTTGGCCTCTCCAGTCCCAGACGGATAGCACGCATTCCCAGCGCCGGATTCTCCTCCTTCTCCATTTTCAGCCATGGCACACGCTTATCTGCGCCTATGTCAAAGGTCCGTATGACCACTTCGCGCCCACTCATCCTCTGCAGTACCTGTCTGTAGAAAGAGAACTGACTCTCCTCATTCGGTTCCTCAGCGCTGTCCAGATATAGGATTTCGCTGCGCAGCAGGCCGATGCCTCCCGCATCATTGGCAATTGCAGCGTCCACATCCGCCAAGCTCCCGGCATTGGCAAAAAGCTTCACCAGTTTTCCGTCCCTGGTGATATCCTTCTTGCCCTTCAACTCTCGAAGCAATGCCCTGTGCCGATCCGTCTCCCGCTTTTTCTCCTCCATAGCCACCAGGGTGGCATCATCGGGGTCAATATACAGCATATCGGTATAACCGTCGATAACAGCCAGCCTCCCATCGTACTCCGCACTGAGCGCCCCCAGCTTCATCACCGATGGTATTTCCATGCTCCTGGCCAAAATTGCCGTGTGAGAATGGGTACTGCCCTTGCCCAGCGCAAGCCCGAGCACCTTTCTGCCAGACAGCTGCACCGTCTCACTGGGCAGCAGATCCTCCGCTGCCAGAATAAAGGGCTCCTCCGGCAGCCCATGCTCCCCCTCCCGGTCTGCCAACACCCCAAGCAGCTGCTCTGTGATATCCAGAATATCGCCAGCCCGTTCCCGGACATAAGCGTCCTCCACAGCACCGAGTTCCATTGCCAAAGCATCACCTGTCTCACGCACCGCATACTCCGCATTCACACCCTGATCTGCGATCATACCGCGCACCGGCTCCGTGAACCTCTCATCCTCCAGCAGCAGCTCCTGAACCTGAAAAATGGACGCATTGGCTTCCCCAACAATCTTCACACTCTCATCATACAGTTTCCTCAGCTGCACCTTCGCCGCCTGCAACGCCTTCTCAAACCGCAAAAGCTCCGCCTCACGGTCCTCTACTGCACGCCGCACCGTCTCCGAGCGTCCTCTGTAAAAGACCAGCCTGCCAATCCCAATATCCCGATAAACACTTTTCCCCTGCAGAGTAATCATAATATACCTTTCCAAAAATAATATGAGCCAAGTAACCAGCGTCCGGCGGAGGACCTCCTGCACCATACGCGGCAGCTGCCAGTAACCTTTATTAACAGTATATCATATCTTTCACCCCCCGCCAAGAAAACCTTGACAACCCCACCCGTCACAGGCAAAATATAGATAACGACCATACACTTTACACAGAATATACATCATGCAACACATGGCACCAAATGAATGCCACCTGACAGAAAGAACCCTTATGAAGCAGATCAACGAAGACATCAAGCAATCCAACTTCAAGCATTCCTACCTTCTCTACGGTGAAGAGCGCTACCTCCGCCGCCAATACAAGGACCGACTGCAAAAGGCCCTCTGTGGCGACGGCGACACCATGAACGCCCACTTCTACGAAGGCAAGGATGTCCCCGTGGGCGAGATCATCGACCTTGCGGAAACCCTGCCCTTCCTGGCAGAACGCCGCGTCATCTTTATCACGGGCAGCGGTTTGTTCAAGTCCGGTGGCGAGAGAATGGCGGAGTATCTGGCAGAACCCAACGAAACCGCCTTCTTTGTGTTCAGCGAAAGCGAGGTAGACAAACGCAGCAAACTCTTCAAAACCGTACAGTCAAAGGGCTATGCTGCAGAATTTGCCGTACAGGACGAGAACACCTTAAAGCGCTGGGTGGCCGGGGTGCTGGCAAAGGACGGGAAAAAGATTACGGAAAACACTGTCCAGCTGCTGCTTTCCAAGACCGGCACCGACATGGACAACATCCAGATGGAGCTGGAAAAGCTGGTCTGCTACTGCATGGACCGTGAGGTTGTCACCGATGCGGATGTAGAGGCAGTCTGCACCACCCGCATCAGCAGCCACATTTTTGACATGATCAACGCCATCGCAGACAAACAGCAAAAGAAAGCCCTGGAGTTGTACTATGACCTGCTGGCACTGAAGGAACCTCCCATGCGGATTCTCTTTCTCATTGCCAGACAGTGTAACATGCTTCTGCAGGCTAAGGAACTGAAATCCAGGGGCTATGACAACCGCACCATTGGCTCCAAGCTGGGCGTTCCCCCCTTTATTGCCGGGAAATATCTGGCACAGGCCGCCCGCTTTTCCTCTTCCACCCTCCACAGAGCGGTACAGCAGTGCGTAGAGGCCGAGGACGCCATAAAGAGCGGCCGCATGAACGATATGATGAGCGTGGAGATTCTGATCCTGTCGGTGCTGTGATATCCCTCATGGCGCCAGTGTGTGAACACGCTCGCCGACGACAATGCTCCTCCGTCCTGAGTCTGCAGTACTTCGCTGCCAGCTTGCACAAGCCGCTCCTACAATTCCTGATGTGGATGGCCATACTGGTTCTTTGCCCCTTAGATTTTGATACAATTCAACGATGAACCCTCATAAGGGAAAAACAAGGGAAGGAGAATCAGGTAACACATATGACCCATTCGCTGATCCACTGCACTGAAAATTGAGGTTATAGTACGTCTTCCTTTTGGCCCTTACAGAATATAGGCTGACGTATCGAACCAAAGATATTGTTCCTCTGATTTCGGTTTTCCTATATTCCTACTTTTCCAAGTTCTAATACTTCAAAGGACATAATATTATCTATAAACATATCAAAACAATCCAGATGCAGATAAAAACTAAAAGCTTTTTGCTTAGATTCTTTCATTACTTCATCAGATTCACTCTTTAATCCTATACCACCGCCATTACCACCTCTACTGCCTTCACCGCCTAAACTCATTGTATGCAAAATTGACCTATTAAAGCCCGACTTCATTTCAAAACGCACCAGGACTCCTTTGTACTTTAAAGCTTGTAAAATACTTCCGGCATGACCCGACAGAATTCTTTTATAATCTTCCTTTTTATTTTTATTTATCATATATTTTTGTTGGCTCATGGTGCTGATAGAAATTAAATGCTGGCAGTCTTGATTACTAAATGTTCTGTAAATATATTTTCCATATTTTAAGTCATAAGACTTATTGTCTGGTCCCTCTGCGTTGACAGCATGATTTACCTGTCCATCCTCTGGATAATAATTGTACAATGTATATTCCTCATAACCATTATTTGGGGTATTTAATGGCCTGGCATCAACAACCGGATAAACTTGATCTACTAAATGTTCAGAATACCCTTGCCCCTCTATATGGTGTCTATCAAAATTATTTTTGTCAGATGTATAGATACGATGAATAGCACATTTTATTAAAAAACTCTTATTGGCATCCGTCTCAACGCTGAATGGAAAAAAAGGCTTTAATTTAGCATAAGTTTCGCTTATTACATTAATAATATCATTCTTTCTTCCAATGTAATAATATGAATCGCTTTCTCCTGAATTCAAGTCCTTAGGATCTTTCAAAAAAGCTCTTATTGCTTCATCTGATAAATATTGGTCACTGATTCTATGGACTTTACCATCCTCGTCTGTATATTTATCCAGAAATTTCGGATCCTTCATGTAATCTTCATAAAACGTTTTTGCAGCAGTTTCTTTTCCCTTATATATTATTTTCCTTTGAACCGGCTTTATCTGTTTAAAAGCAACCGTTTTTAAATTTATCACGGAAGAATCAGGCTGCTGAAGCACTTTGGAACCCATAACATCTGCTTCATGCTCCAGATCCGGATTGTCGTTTATCATAATACTGTTAATCTGCGCCGTCGGCTGCACACGCCCCTGCTTTTGCTGTACCACATGCCATGCCTCATGAGGCAGATACTGATCCTGCCCAGGGGCGACATAGATATGACTACCCTGCGTATAAGCAAGCGCCTTCATCCGTGCGGGCAATGGAGAATTGTAGTGTACTCTGACATCATTCATGCTGAAACCGGATAAACTTTCGAGACCCTCTTTGAGTCGGTCAGGAAGCCCTGTTTGATTAGATTTCGGGACATTCGCTGAAGGATTTATCTTCTTTTGAACAGCAGAATGCTGCGAAGTATATGATTGTTTTTTTGTTTGCTGATTGAACTGTACTTTGTTTTTTTTGGTATACATAGTTTTGCCCCCTTAATTTTTTAAAATCATCAAAACCACTAATATTCGCAATTTCCTCATCTGCAGCATTGCCTGTTTTCTTGTATTGTCTTATGTGGAAGATTCCGCTCCTGCCCGGAACCAATTTTCACCCGGTTCCCTTTTGTGCAGGCCAATGAATCCTGTCTTACGGGCAGGTCCGAATAATTATGCACCCGTACATCGTCCAAAGATAACCCGGAACTCAGTTCCTTGCGTTCTTTCAACTGAATGGGGATTTCTGTTGGATAATACTGACTGAGACTTATTTTAGGGATAAATTATAAACAAAATAATAAAAAAATATTTAGATTTTTCATTTTGTAGTACCGTTTTGGCACCGTTTACAATATTATTACTGTTGCAAGGCAGAAAAAAGGCGGCCGGAACCAACAGTTCTACCACCTTCTCTGTATTTGAATAGCGTTTTCCCAGGTCTTCTCTGTATTTTGGAGTGCCCAAAACCGCATAAATTCACTGTTTTCGTGTTGTGTCTTTTATTCATGATGTTTTTGGTCACCAAAGAAAAATCTATTCGAACGCCGCCCCTTCCCTACAAATCCGGATTTGGCACAGAGCAGTACTCCGATTACATCCCATATCATACATAATGACCGCAGGTTTACCACAAAAAGCACCCAGACAGTTATGCCTGAGTGCAATTACTCCATCATTCTTCCATGCATTTACTTTGATAGCTTATACCATTTTCCAATGTGCATGATACGAAAAATCATTTGGCATGCAGCTTGTTCAGAAGCTGTTTCCGCAGATATTCATACCGCAGCCGTTTTTCCTCTTTGGCAAAGTGTATCTCCCTGAACTGTTCCGGACAGTTGCTGTAATCCAGCACCTCGTCGCCAAACTGCTCACTGGTCAGGTCAAACACACAGCCATCTACCGCATTGAAGCAGTGATAGTTTCCGCCAGGTCTTAAGATACCGTAAACCTTGCCGCCGAAGAAATCCTGCATCAGGAATGCTGTGATGGAACACTGTCCGAATGTAGGATTATGGACACTCCACTCGTCCCTCATCCGCGGCGCACAGGTGTCAGCACACCAGATGCCAGAGAGGATATCGTAATAGTCCCTTGGTGTCAGACCGTTGGCATCCTTTATATCAGCTGTTTCCCATCCATAGAATCTGTATTCCCTCATTTGCCCTCCCTTTCCGCTTTTTTACGGTCCTCATCCATCATATCCACGATCTTAAAGTACTCATCAATCTCAGCCTGCGCTTCTTCCTCAGATAGATCAAAATGTGCCATGAGCAGATGCAGCACTGTCTCAATCGTACAATCCTGTGAAAACTTATCCCATATTAAGTCCATTGGGTCCATGGGCCATTCCTCCTTACCATCACAGTTCCCGGTAGTTCCGAAAAAGTTATTATCATTGTGCCGCAGCATTTTAAAATATTTTGATCTATCATAGATCAGTTCCTCTTAAAATTTATTAACATAATATGCAGACTGCAAATGTAGCGATGCTGTGCTGTGTATTCCTGTCACTTTCTTAATGATAACTAAAAATCAACTCCACTGCAAGACTTAACTGATAATAAAACTCCGTCTAAAATATTAGTTAGCCGACAACAGTATATACGCCTAAACAAAAATGGTATTGTGGAATAGCCGGCTTACCGAACTCAACTCATGGTTGGACTAATGCAAAATCACCTCCATTGAACTCAACTATCCGTTGTGTTACAGTATAGCTGTGAAAGCTTTCCGGAAAAATATCTGTCAGATATGCGACGCTGCAAAACAAGTCCATCGCGCAAAGGCTGCGCAGAAATGAGGTAAAGATGAATACACAGACAGTTGGGACCGTAATAGCAAAACTTCGTAAGGAAAAAAGTATAACACAGGAGGAACTTGCATCAAGGGTCGGAGTTTCTTCTCAGGCTGTATCGAAATGGGAAAATGGTGGTATGCCGGATGCGGAGCTTCTACCCAGGATTGCCGATTTTCTTGAAGTATCAATTGATACACTCTTTGGAAGGAGTTTAAAGGATCAATGTGATTTCGCACAGGTAATCACTGCACAATTTGAAGACAAGAACGAAGACCAAAAAATACAAACTATGTTCAAGATGTGCTGGGAGATGGAAAAAGCTATGTTTTATCCAGGAAAGAGTGAGAGCCTGGAAGAAATACGGCAGTCCATAGGAGATGGGAATCAAACATATTCCAGTATCGTCTGTGACAGCGGATTCACACGAGTCGGAATTGGAAATCGCCTGCCGTATTTCCTGCTGGTTCCGGAATCTAAGGATAAAGAAAAGGCTTTCTTCGATGGCATTGATTATACTGCTTTTTTCAAAGATTTTTCTGATCAGAATGTGTTCGATGCTATGGTGATGTTGAATAAGCGTAAAAATAGAAAGGCTTTTACAGACAATCTACTGGTTAAAAAGATGGATATTGACAAGGATACGGCGGCAGACATTATCAGGATTTTGCAAAAATACCGCCTGATTCATGTTACACAGATTGAAATGGATGATGAAGAGCAGGAAATCTATACATTCAATCCTACCCCTTCCTTCATCGCATTGCTAATCTTCGCTCGTGAGATGATTGATCGTCCGAGTAATTTTTCTTATTATATGGGTAATAGAAATCAGCCATACTTATAAGTAAGAATATAACGAAACACCCCGCATGTAAGCCGTAGGTTTATGCGCGGGGTATTTCGCTCTCAAACTACGAAGGTTCATTTTTCTGTGTTGATACAAACTCAATCTTTAATGCCATACCCATTCCTTCTGCCAAACGTTTCAACAGATTAACCGACGGATTTCTTGTACCGTTTTCCAATTTGCTGATATCCGCCTGGTTAATCCCCGTACGCTCTGCCAATTCTTTTTGTGTCAGATTCTGGGAAACTCTTGCGTTAACTATCGCACGTATCACGTCCATCTCCGGTTGAATTCTGACCGCCAAAACTTTCCGCTCCTAAAATCCCTCTACACTCACCTTCCCAGCCTTAACTCGCACCGTTACTGCACCGCTCTCCTGTGTTCGATAAATAAGGCATCCACAGTCTTCAAGTCGCTCCAGCAATTCCGCATGAGGATGGCCATAACGGTTGTTTCTGCCGCAGGAGATGACGGAAATTCCGGGCTGGATCAGCTCAAGGAATTTCTCTGAGGTTGCGCCCCGGGAACCGTGATGGGCAACTTTCAGGATATCCACCGATCTGATTCCCCGCAGTGCCAGCTGATGCATCAGCGATTCCTCTCCCTCGCCTTCCACATCTCCCGTGAGCAGCATTGTAACAGTTTCCAGCTCCTTCGACTCTCCCGTATTGTTCTCAAAAAACTCCACATAAAAACATTCGGAATAAGCATTTTCATTCTTCAAACTACATCCCTCAGCGGGATTAAGGCAGGTGAACCGCGCGCTGCCGCACTCCCATCCATCCCCTGCGGAAATATAACGGATCTCTATGGGATTCTTCTGATCCGCCATGTGCGCTGCCTCAATCAGCTCACTTAACTGATCCTTGCGAAGCTCTTCGGCAAGATCCGGCAGGATCAACTGCCGTACTTCCACGCCGCTCTCCTGTCCCATGGACAACAACTCCGTGATTCCGTTAGCATGATCTGCGTCCGGATGGGAAATAAAAACCGCATCCAGCGTATGTATACCACTATATTTCAAAAATGGCACCAGCACATACTCCCCCACCGCTGTCCGGCTGGTGCTGCCACAGTCAAACAGATATGATTCCCCGGATCCGGTCCGCACAAGAATGCAGTCTCCCTGACCAACATCCAGAAAAGTAACGCTGTTTACCGCTCCCGAACGAAATCCCAGCAGGAGCACAGCACATACAAGAATCACTCCGGTAATCACCCTGTCCGCTATTCCTAAATACAAACGTCGGCGGCTCTCTTCGGGCACTCTCTGCAAAACCACTTCCAGCATTCTTCGCAGACTCCCTTCTGCCAGTTTTCGGCGGACTTCGTCGTCTGATGCGTTTTTCCTCTCCTTACGCCGTGTCTGAGCCTCTCGCATTTTCTCCCGGGCAAATACAACCACCCCAATCACAATATAGTACACAGCAATCTGCCAAAGCCTCGGGCGGCCCGGATTCCAGGTGTGAAAGGGCAGTTGTCCGCACAGCTCACAGAGCCATTCATACCACTCCAAAATCCCGCCTGCAACCATCCCTGCCGGCCAACACCAGTGAAAAATCATAACAAGAAATCCTGCCAGCATCAAAGGCTTAACCAGAGGCAGTACCAACAGATTTAAAAACACGGAATACACCGGAGCCTCATAATAAAACCACAACTGCACCGGCAGGGTGGCAAGCACCACAGAAAGACTAGCCATAAAGGACTGCTGCAGCTTTTCCCTTGCCCCTTGTAACATCTTTCGGATTTTGTCCTCTTCACCCGCCAGCTCTCTTTTGGTACGTCTCCCTTCCCCGAAAGCACCCAGCGTAGGACAGAGCACCCCCACCCCCAGCACGGAGGCGTAGGAGAGCAAAAAACCGCTGTGATGCAGGTAATAAGGATTCTGCCAGACCATGAGCGCCCCTATGACTCCCAGAGCCGTCAACATATCGTAAGTTCTGCCCAACACCTTCCCCAGCATACGGATCAAATACATCCCGATAGCTCGGCAGGCAGAAACACCAAAGCCTGTAAGCGCACCATACAGAAGCAGAAAGACGCTTCCTGCCAGAGCAGCCGGACATACGGGCACCCTGAGGCGCCGCAGCAGCTGATAGATACTCATGCCGATGATAGTGATATGAAGGGAGGAAATGCTCAGAATATGCAGAATGCCGTTCTGCCGGTACAAATTTTCCACCCGTTCCTCCAAGCCGCCCTTATCGCCCAGCAGCAGGGCACACAGAACCCCTGCCTGGTCCTGTGGCAGCGCCCGGTTCAGGCGCTCCTCCAGAGAAATCCTCAGCTCATACAGCCACTCCCTCACCCTCCAGTGCGACTGACCTTTCTGAAGAAGCTCCGCCTTGTTCAACCTGCCGCCCACTCCGATAGTCCGATAATAGGCCGCAGCGTCAAACTCCCCCGGATTTGTGGCTGCGGAAATGGTGGTAAAACTGCCCCTCAGGGTCACATAGCTCCCCAATGGCACCTCTTCCGTCTCCGTCAGTTTACATATAATATTGTCTTTACAGGAAATGCTCTGCCGGGATGATCCGGCTTTTGATACGGCTTCTTGAGATGGATCCTGGGATCCTTCGAAAGATTGCACAAGGACAGAAACGTCCTGCAAATAAAGTGTCTGGTTGTCCTTTTTGTATACCTGCCCAGAGAGGATCAATTCCTCAAAGCCCCTCGGGCTCTGTGTGCTGATCATACCCAGCCGGTCGGCCTCCAGACCTCCTGTCTCCAACCGAACCGCGGCGATGATCACCAGGAAAAGGGCAACCAAAAAGAGCGGTCGCCTCATCCGCGTAAATTCCTTTCCCAATTATTCCGGCCAAGCCGGTCTTCTATTTTTCCAGCGTTGTCACAATATCCAGATTCCGCTCAAAGACAGAAGTGCTGAAGGTGGACGGCACCTCTCCGTTTATCAGGATCTGCACTTTGTTGATATAACTCAGCTCCACCAGAGAATTGACAATGGCATATATGGATTCCTCTGTGGGCACATTGTTCACCACCGTCAGAAAGTTTTCGTCCAGATTGACAAAACAGATACCATCCCTAGTGGTTACATTGATAACCTTTGTGTTGGGATTGACACAGGGGTAAAGCCCCTCCACCTTTCCGCTCGGCCCTGCGATCAGCTCTTCCACCACAAAACGCTCCAGCTGCATGCTGGTAGAGTAATACTTCTCCCGGTAAGCACTGATCAGGCTCAGTCCGTCCTCTGCCGCAAAGTAGAGCTTTACCCGCGCCAGCTCATAGGTATTGATCTCATTGCCGTCATTGTCAATAAACTGCTCCGCATTCATCCAACCCACGGGCCTTCCCATGCTGTCATACAGCTGGCTGTCCTCTACCGTGATCCCCACGTAGCTGACATTCTCCAGCTGGGTCAGTGTCCGAACTATGGCTGCCCGCACCAATATCTCCGTAGTCGTTGGAAGCCCCAGGTATGCCGCATCCATGTCAAGCAGCACTGTAGCACCCTCCTGCTTGATGCTAAGCAGCTGAAAGCCCATGGCGAGTGGCGCCTTGTATTCCAGCTTCTCCGGGTTAGTGGAAAGAAATTGGACCAGTTCTTCCAGCTTCCCCTCCGGGGTGTCCGATGTAACCTCTTGATAATGCTGCTCTACTTTCGTCTCGGAGGTGCTCAGATAATATACCTGACAGGCATTTTCGCCCATGGTTTCCTCCTGCCCACAGGAGACAAGCGCAAATGAACACACTGCAAGAAGCAGACTCAAAAGTCCTGCCGCTGCCCGCTTTCCCTTATGATGCCACTTTAAAGATAATACTGCCATAGCCACCCTTCCCATCCGTCCGCACTGCTTCCTATAAGTCAGTTTCCCGTTTGAGTCCTGTTGACTGATGTAGTCAATGGGATTTTCACTGTAAAAATAGAGCCCTCGTCCTCTACGCTGGTAACCGTGATGGAACCCCTGTGCATGAGCACAGCGCTCTTGGTAATAGCCAGTCCCAGGCCGGTACCGCCAATCTCCCTGGAGTGGGATTTGTCCACACGGTAAAATCTCTCACAGACATGCGGCAGCGCGTCTTCCGGAATCCCCAGACCGGAATCGCTGACCGTAAAGGTAAAATATTGATGATCCGCATCCAGCTCCACCTTCACCCAGCCGTGTTCTTTATTGTATTTGATAGCGTTTTCCACCAGGTTAGTCATGATCAGGGTCATCTTGACCTCGTCCACCTCTGCCGTCACAGGCCGCATGCTCTCAAACACCATCTCCACGTCCTTCTTGCGGGCGATGGGACGCAGCCTCTTTAAGATCAGCTCTGTCAAGTCGTTGATGCTCACGCTTGTCACATTCAGCTCCTGCACCTTTTTGTCCATCCTCACCAGAGCAAGGAGATCCGTGATGATGCGGTTCTCCCTGTCTATCTCCGAAACAATGTCCTCCATAAATTCTTTATAGAGTTCAGCCGGCGCATCACCCTGGGCCAACAGGGAATCTGCCAGCACCTTGATGGATGTCATAGGCGTTTTCAGCTCATGGGACACGTTAGACACGAACTCCTGCCTGGAATCGTCCAACACCTTCATCCGCTTCAGCAGCTGGTTAAAAGCATTTACGATATTTGCCGTCTCCGAGTAGCCGGGCACTGAGATACTTTCATTCGCGTAGCCCGCCTCAACCTCGTTGATGGCGCTGGTGACCTTGTGCAGCGGCCTGGACACCAAGATAGCCATAAGAATTGCCACTGCGATAACGAAAACAAACATCAGATTCTGCAAAATAACTGCCCGTCTGTTCAGGACTTCCATGGTGTTTATGATGGCATCGTTGGAAATACTGGTAAGCATCACTCCCACGATAGTACCGGAGGTACTGGCGCTTCCCTCCTCCGCCTGAGTGCTGGTGTCCACAATGGGTACCGTCATCTCTATGTATCCGTGCTCCTTGTCATAATAGGAGATGTTTTCCCCCCGAAAACAGCGGATTACTTCTTCAGAAATAATGGTCTTTCCCTCGCTGATGCCATAGGTATCCTTAACCACTCTCAGACTGGAATCCACGATCAGCACCCGACCCTCGTACAGGTTGGAGATAGTCTCCAGCTCCGCATCGATCACATTTCGGGAAGCCGCATAATTCATCTCATCCGGCAGGGTATTGTTCAGGTAATTGTTGCTGATCAGATGGTTGCCGATCACACGCAGCTGGTTCTGCACCGTAGCCACCCGCAGCTCCACCGCTCTCTCTTCGTAGTTATCCAGGATACCATAGCGCATGAAAACACAGGGAATCACGCCGGCCAGCAATATGATCAAAAAGATGCGCGCCTTCAGGCTGCGCAGAGAAATGAGCTGTCTCAGCTCATGAAACCATTCCGCCATCATCTTATCTCTTTACGCTCTCCCTCATGTGTTCAGGAAGTAATAGCCCACACCCCATTTTGTATGTACAAATTTAGGCTCGCTGGGATTCTGTTCGATCTTTTCCCGAAGACGTCTGATATGAACGTCAACAGTACGCACATCGCCAGGATAATCGGCCCCCCACACCAGCTGCAGCAGACTCTCCCTGCTGTATACCTTGTTGGGATTTAGCATCAAAAGCTCCAGCACTTCAAACTCCTTGGCCGTCAACCCAATCTCTTTTCCCGAAATATAGGCCCTTCTGCCCTCACAGTCCAGCCGCATCTCCCCGCTTTCCAGCACCTTGGGCGCAGGCTCTGTCTCTCCCAATACTCTCTTGGGCTCCGTACGGCGCATGATAGCCTTAATGCGCGCTTTCACTTCAAGAATATTAAATGGTTTTGTGATATAGTCGTCGGCGCCGTACTCCAGTCCCAGGATTTTATCCATGTCGTCGCCCTTTGCAGTGAGCATGATAATAGGAACGTTGGAAAACTCCCTGATCTGCTGGCACACTTCAAAGCCGGTGAGCTTTGGCAGCATCACATCCAGGAGAATGATATCGTATTTATTATTCCTGGCATATTCCAGCGCTTCCTCACCGTCGTAAGCACAGTCTATCTCCATGTTTTCCTGCTCCAGACTGAA
This sequence comes from Acetatifactor sp., assembly GCA_022511385.1. Classification (GTDB taxonomy): domain Bacteria; phylum Bacillota; class Clostridia; order Lachnospirales; family Lachnospiraceae; genus Acetatifactor. Next base: position 35,887 of record JAFLRN010000005.1, on the reverse strand, counting down.
GCGGATTCCTTTTACGATCAACTTCTCATCATCCACTACCAAAGCTCTCTTGGCCATCTCCCTCAATCCTCTCATTCTGCCGCTTAGGCGGCTGTCACTCAACCCTTATCATGTCACTTATCTTGCTGTAAACGCTGGTTTTGATGCCGGGCACCTTCATAATGTCCTCGCAGCTTTCAAATGCACCATTGGCCTCCCGGTAGGCGATGATATCCTTCGCCCTGGATTCCCCGATGCCGGGCAAGGTGCATAGTGCGAAAACATCAGCTGTATTGATGTTCACACGGCCATCTGCCGCTTCCAGCATCACAAGGCTGTCCGCCTCCTCAAGGGTAGGAAAATACAGCTTTTGCCCATCTTCCACCCGTTCTGCCAGATTCACGTGATCACGCCAGGCATTCTCCGCAAAGCCGCCAGCTGCCAGCAATGCATCCTCGGCCCTGCTGCCCACCGGAAGCGATACTACGCCCGGCTCTTTCACTGCCCCGCAGACATAGACACGGATCTCCGCCTCTGCCGTCTGCTCCAGCCCACCGAAGGCCTCTGCTGAAGTATCTGCCGCCAGTGCTCCCTGGCCCAGTCCTTCAGAAAGATTCCCCGACAATTGGGCGTTCTCCTGCCCCTCATGTCCAATCACAATGACTTCACTGTTCCTGGATACTCCGCATCCGCACAAAACGATACACAAAATCAGACTGCGCACAGCAGCCGTTCTTATTTTTCTCTTCACCATAGCTCCTCTCCTTCCACCGCTTCTTAGCGGGGATGAAAAGGACTGCCTCTCTATGCTGATAAAATTTATTGTAATGGAAGCGGTGATATTTTACAAGGGCGTTTTGAAAAAACTTTACTTCCACTTGAAAATAATGATCCCCGCAATGGCTACCAGCATACCGATTCCCTTGCGCCACTCCCAGGGCTGCTTGTCCACGCCAAACCAACCCAGGAGCTCGATCACATAAGCTACCAGAAGCTGTGCCACCACGATCAGCATCACCGCCCTGGCCGGCCCCAGCATATCCATGCTGCGGATAACAGTATAAGTGATAAAAGCGCCGATGGCTCCTCCCAGCAGCATATATTTTGGCTGAACCTGAAACACCTGCAGCAGGCTGCTCCGATCCGTAACCAGCCATGCGCCCAGGCAGACCACCAGGGCTGACAGCTGAACAAATGCACTTGCTGCCCATATGCTGGAGGCTTTTGTCACCTGTGTGTTAAAAACACCCTGGATACTCATTAACGCACCGGAAATTAACGCAATAAAAAAACCAATCATGTGATACACTCTACCTTTCCGTTTTATAGTCAGTGTATCCCATGATTGGTTAATTATGCGTCACAGAACCTCAGTCTCCGCTCCAAGCTGAAAAGTAATCTGCTGATCCAGCTCCCAGACCAGAGCTTCTATATCTTCATCGTTCCATACCATTGCAAACAGCCGCTCCAGATACAGCCAATAATTTCCTGTCTCCATCATCTTCGGCAGAGACATGCTGTCAGCATATTCCTGTCTGAATATCTGGATAGCTCCATTGTCTGCATTGGCTGTCAGATTCGCTGGCATTTTTCCCGTCCGTTCATACAGCATTTGTGCACAATCATTTACCAGATAAGCCGCAAAACGATTTGCCAGTTCCCTATGGCTGGAATAACCGTTGACTGCCACCGCACTGGTAACAGACATGGAACGGCTCCTAAGCTTGGGACTCACATCAGGCATGGGAGCAAGACCGTAATCGAAGTCAAAAATCCCCTCTTCCTTTGCCTGTGCCAGCCTTGCCGCCACATCGGTGGTGGCAATAGTAAAAACCAGCTTGCCGTCAACAAAGTCCTGTATCACGCTGTCGTAGGTAACAGTGTCCGATTCAATATAGAAAAACTGATTCAGCGCCTTATAAACCTCCAGACACTGGATAGTCTCCTGATTTGCGATGTCAACCAACGTGTCGTTATCTCCGGACTCTCCGCCCACGATCATATAGTTTCCAACAATCCAGTAATTATAAAAAATATCCGATACATCCCATTTCATAATATCCACACCTTCCGGTACGTCAAAGGTGTCTGCAATGTTCAGGATGTCGTCCACTGTAGACGGTATTGCGCGCAAAAAATATTCCTCTGTCTTCTGGGCCAGGACGGTTTCTTCGATTTCGGTTCCCGTGGAATCACCGTCCTCCTCGCTATTCCCCAGCAGCTCCCTCTGTGCGCTCTGGGCTGCCCACTCCGCCAGATAGGTCTCGTTATACACCAGAACACTGGTCTGAAAGGACAGCGGATAAGCCACCAGCTTGTCCTTATATGTCACGGCAGATAAAGCCGCCGCCGGGAAATGGGCCTGATCACAGACGTTTTCCACATCGTTGATCTCCCCGGCAAGCCCCGCCAAATAAGCCTTCTCCAGAGCCTCATGGCTGACCATATAAACATCCGGCATCTGCTCCGAATGCAGGGAAGCCTGATTCACGGCCTCCAGATATTCGCTGTCAGAAGCGAGCACGGGAATCACCCTCACATCCTCCCTCTCGCCAAAGGTCACCGCCGCGCTGTTCACAAAATCAGTCATCGTATCGTCCGTATACCAGAAATATATGGTTTCCTTACGGTTAAAGAAGGACAGCAAGGACTCTTCCGGCTCTGCCGGTTCCCGGGTGCCCCCGTATAAAAGAGCGGCAGCCATGGCGACCACGGCTGTCACTGCTATCAGTCTTTTTTTTAAATGCATTTTTAACTCCCAATACAGGTATCTAAAATGGATATCATTTCATCCACATTTTTCCTAGTGATCACAAGAGGAGGAACAAAACGAATGATCTCGGCCCCTGCATTAATAAGGATCAGACCCTTCTCCAGCGCCCGGTCGATGATCTCCCTGACAGGATGGTCAAAGACAAGGCCCTGCATCAGTCCAGTACCTCGGCGCTCTGTGATACAGTCGTATTTGCTCTTCAGTTCCTCAAGGCGCTGCTCCAGATATGGCGCCACCTCTCTTACATTATCTATTATATGGTCCTTTTCAAATAAATCAAGCACTTTTTCTATGGCGGCGCAGGCAAGAGGGTTGCCTCCGTAGGTAGTGCCGTGGTCACCTGCCACCAGCGAATTTGCCGCAACCTTTTCCGTCAGCAGGAATGCGCCCACGGGAACACCGCAGCCCAACGCCTTTGCCGTGGTCATAATATCCGGCTTCACACCGTATTTCTGCCATGCGTACATATATCCCGTCCTTCCCATTCCACACTGAATCTCATCCAGGATCAGCAGGATGTCCTCCTCGTCGCAGAGAGCACGCACCTGACGCAGGAATTCTTCGCTGGCAGGGTACAGACCGCCTTCGCCCTGGACAGTCTCCAGGATGATGGCGCAGGTCTTGTCCGTAAGCTGGCTTTTAATGCTGTCGATATCGTTCAGATCAGCAAACTTCACATGACCGATCATGGGCTCAAAGGGTTCCCGGTATTTGGGATTGCCGGTGACGGACAGCGCGCCGAAAGTCCTGCCATGGAAGGAATGGTTCATGGCAATGATCTCATGATCCGTGCAGCCATCCTTCAGATAGGCATACTTGCGCGCCGCCTTGATTGCGCCCTCCACCGCCTCTGCACCGGAGTTTGTAAAAAAGACCCTGTCCATTCCGGACACTTTCTTAAGCTTTCTTGCTGCCTCGATGGCAGGCACATTATAATAATAGTTAGAGGTGTGAATGACCTTGTCAATCTGCGCCTTCAAAGCGTCGTTATACTCTTTGTTCCCATAACCCAGGGCAAACACCGCAATGCCGGATACAAAATCCAGATATTTCTTTCCGTCGGTATCATAGAGGTACACGCCCTCTCCCCTGTCAAGAACAATCTGGTAACGGTTGTAGGTGTGGAGCAGGTCGCGCTCCGCTTCTTCGATATATGCTTTCATTGTTTCGCTCATGTCAGTAACCAACCCTTTCTCTCTTATCCATTCACAGGCATAAATCCATTGCCCCGCAGCAAGCTGACGAGGTACTTAACCCTCGTCGAAATCAATTCATGAATCCTGCCCCTTCATTCCTCATCTTTCTTCACAAAACCGGTCTCGCCTGATGCCTGTAGCAAGGTTGTCATCGTCTGCAATAATGGCCGTTCCAATACCCTGCTTGGTAAAGATTTCCAGCAGCAGGCAGTGAGGCACGCGGCCATCCAAAATATGGACACGGCTGACGCCGTTTCGGATGGCGGAGGTACAGTTGTTCAGCTTTGGCAGCATGCCTCCGCCGATGATGCCGCTGTCAATCAGATTATCGGCTTCTGTGGCCGTCAGCCTGGAAATAAAGGTGTTTTTATCATTAATATCGCGGTAAAGACCTTCAATGTCAGTCAGAAATACCAGCTTATCGGCGCCAACTGCCTTGGCAATGGCGCAGGCTGCGTCGTCAGCGTTTATGTTATAGGTCTGATAATTGTCGTCCAGGCCGATGGGAGCCACGATGGGGAGAAAGTCGTTTTCCAGCAGATCGTATAGTACCTTGGCATCTACTTCCCTGATATCGCCTACAAAACCAATATCCTGGCCGTCGGCATATTTTTTGTCCACCCTTAGGAGGCCGCCGTCCTTGCCGCTGACTCCAACGGCTCTGACACCCAGCTCCTGAACCATGGTAACCAAGCTCTTGTTTACTTTATTAAGGACCATTTCGGCAATTTCCATGGTTTCTTCGTCAGTGACGCGCAGTCCGTTTACAAATTGCGCTTCCTTTCCTACCTTTCCAACCCAGCGGCTGATCTCCTTGCCGCCGCCGTGGACGATGATGGGTTTGAAGCCAACCAGCTTGAGCAGGGTGACGTCTTTGATGACGTTTTTCTGGAGCTCCTCGTTGCTCATAGCACTGCCGCCGTATTTGACCACGATGATCTTACGGTTGAATCGCTGGATATAGGGGAGGGCTTCGATGAGGACTTCGGCTTTTTGGAGAACCTGTTGCATATCTTTTTCCATGGGAGTAATCATCCTTTCTTTTGGGATTTGACTTAATAATAATCCTATTTTCAAAAATGTTCCTACCGTAAATAAGAATTTGGTGTTACTTTTACTTGTTTTTTTATATTTTTCCCTTCAAATACGATCTACTCATTTTATCCTTATAGGAAGTGACCTGAGGACTTCTCTTTTGTGTCAGTTGATCCGTTCCAGATACTCCTTTGCCTCCAGCAGCCACCGATGCGGATGGAGTATCATGCCGTTATCCATCGAATATGTGATGTATGCCAAGCTCGCGGACTCCAGGGAAAGCTGCAGTCCCCTTTTCACTTCGTTAAAATACGGCGGAACTCCCTCGCGGTCCCAGGACAGCTTATCTGCGATAAACAGCGCCATATCGTACTTTCCCGGACAGCTTTTCAGTGTCGTGTGGCACTCGACAGCGGAAAGGATATCTTCGTCCTTGATCCCCAGCACATCCTCGGCGAACATCCGCGAAACCCGCTGGTGCAGCAGAAAGGGGTACATTTTCTCCGCCTCGTCCAGCTGGATGCCGTGGGAAACGGTGTAGTCCACCATGTGCTCCGATTTCATCACTGCACCGATGTCGTGCAGCAGTCCCGCAATGCGGCATTTCTCCCTGTCCAGCCCGTACTGATCTGCAATTTTAACACAGGTGTCCGCCACTTCCTGCACATGTTTGAGGGTCTTGGGGCGGTTGTTTAAGAAGTAGGTTTCAGTTATCCGCTCCTCAAGGGAAGCAGGCGGTGGGATCTTAATATATTCGAAGTCACGGATTTCCATTTCTTTCACCTCTTTATAGCAAAAACCTGTAATAACCTTGTAAGTGAGCCTTTCGAAGAACCGTGAGAACGTGTTGGCAGCTGCCGCGGCTGCCACAGGCGGTGGGTACTTAATCCGAGAACTCACTTATTACATATATTTGTCCGATAATATGTTGGTTAAATGTTTCCAGCTCTTCAGCAGGAATCCAGAGTTCCTGATGGTAAGAGGCTCCAACGGTATGAACTTCAAATTGTTCATAGTATTGGTCGTCTATTTCAAATTTTGTTACATATCCTTTGTGGTCATCATTGTATTTCACGTTCCAGCCTGCTGCAATTTCCGTGGCATATTTCTCGTTCAGAACCGGATAAAAAATGGGCTGGTCCGATAATCTTGGCGGAAATTTTAAATTCCCGCTATTTTGAATGAGTTCTAATTCCTTCGTACCAACTGGTCTGTATAATATCATACTTTGCTCTCCATATGTATTCAAAAATACACATTCAGCTGCGGTAGTCGGCATTGATCTTCACGTAGTCGTAGCTGAGGTCGCAGCCCCAGGCGGTGGCTTCGAAGGAGCCCATGTGCATGTCGGCAAGGACGGTGACCTCGGGGGCGGAAAGGACCTTGGTGGCTTCCTCTTCGCTGTAGTCCAGGGCGCTGCCAGCACTGTAGATATGTATCTTACCGTTTTCACTCTGGAAATAGAGGTCTACGTTGTCAGGGTCGAAGTCTGCGCCGGAGTAGCCCAGGGCGCACAGGAAACGGCCGAAGTTGGCGTCGTGTCCGAAGATGGCCGCCTTACTTAAGGAGGAGCAGATTACGGACTTAGCCAAGGTCCGAGCGTCCGCTTTCGTGGCTGCGCCGACGATCTTGCACTCGAAAAGGGCGGTGGCGCCTTCGCCGTCACCGGCCATCTTGCGGGCAAGATAGATGGTAATGTAGTTGAGGGCCTGACAGAAAGCGTCATAATCAGGGCCTTCCGCTGTGATCTCCTGGTTGCCTGCCAGGCCGTTTGCCATGAGCAGGAGGGTGTCGTTGGTGCTGGTGTCGCCGTCCACGGATATCATGTTAAAGGAATCCACCACGTCGGCGCTCAAGGCCTTCTGGAGCATTTCCTTTGAGATGTTGGCATCGGTGGTGATGAAGCCCAGCATAGTACACATGTTGGGATGGATCATGCCGGAGCCCTTGCACATACCGCCCAAGGTTACTGTCTTTCCGCCGATCTCTACCTGTACGGCGATCTCCTTGGACACGGTGTCGGTGGTCATGATGGCTCTCGCTGCGTCATGACCGGCCTCCAGGGTATCGCTCTTGACGGACACCAGCTTTTCAATGCCTGCGGTAATGCGGTCCACGGGAATCTGCATGCCGATCACACCTGTGGATGCCACCAAAACTGCCTCTGCCGGGATGCCCAGAAGCTTTCCGGCACATTCCGCTTCTGTCTTACAGCAATCCATGCCCTGCTGTCCGGTACAAGCGTTTGCAATGCCGGAATTGACGACCACTGCCTGTACAAAGGGAGAATTGTCCACCAGCTGCTTATCCCACTGCACTGGAGCCGCCTTCACCAGGTTGGAAGTAAAAGTTCCCGCCACCCTACAAGGAGCCTCACTGTACACCAGCGCCATATCCTTTCTGTTCTGATATTTGATGGCAGCCTCTGCTCCTGCTGCCTGGAATCCTTTTGCTGCGGTCACACCGCCTTCGATTTGTTTCATGTCTGTGCCCTTTCCAAAATGTGTTTAAAGTGACCAATGATAATCGTGCAATATTTTCACTTCACTGTTGAAGAGTATAGGTTGGATGTAAACCCACTGGAGTTGTTAAAATATCTTCTTCAAAATACGGTGTCGAAGGATCATCATCAAGCCCCAGTCTGGTTTCTCCCTTAAAATCATAAATATAAAATGTATACTCGATGATGTCACTGTCATCGACACTTAGTCGAATGATTGGCTCAGTTAGGTCATCACTGTACTCTGCAAATATCAGCTCATAGGTTCCGGACAAAGTGTTGGCACTCTCTGCGTTATAATGCGTAAATGTGCCATCTTCATTTAATGTCAGTATCCAGAAGGTACCTTCTCTGTCATATTCATCAAAGGAACCCTGCCATTCGGAACCCAGCATGATATCTGTCCATTCCTTTACCAATGCAGCATATTCTTCTCTCCCATCAGAGGCTTCAGAATTATCGTCTCCCTCAATTTGTTTATCAATGTCGCTGCCCCCATCATCACGGATAGTCTCCGTACCGCCATCCACATTGCCCCCTTCGTTTCCATCAACTACGGTTCCGCTTCCTGACTGATTTCCTGATGTATTCTCATCTCCACAACCTGCAAGACTGCCTATAGCAAACAGGACTGCGCCTGCTAAAGCAGCTACTTTCACCATTTTACGCCTCATAATGCATTCCTCGCTATACTTTCTTATATATTTTTCACAAAAAAACTCCTACTATTTCTTGTGACCTGCACAAACTCCTTATCTGTTAAATGCCGTAATATTCGCCTCATTCAAAGTAAAGTCATAGTAATTCAGGTCCTCTCGCCTGGTCCAGCCAATGCGGTTCCAGAAAGCGTTGCCCACATCGTTGACAGTAAAAGCGATCAAACTGACCTTATTGATCTCCTCCGCCTTCAGCGCATTCATACAGCGGACTACCATGGCTTTGCCGATGCCGTTTCGGCGATAGTCCTCCCGGACGCACACATGGTAAAGACACCCTCTTCTGCCGTCATGTCCACAGAGGATTCCACCTACAATGGAACCATCCTCTCCCACAGCCACCACGCTGGTATCCGGATTTCTTTTTAAAAATCGCTCTACGCCCAATCTGGAATCGTCAATGCTTCTCATGCCGAACCCCTTGATGGTCATCCACAGGGCATACAGACCCTCGTAGTCATCTATTGTCATTGTCCTGACCGTGTACTTTTTACTCATTCTCCTGTTCCCCGTTTCTGAGGTTCTCCTTCTCTTTTTATGCGTGAGTATTTCTTTTCTTTTTTCCTTTTCTCATTTGTGTTGTTAGAAAAACATAAATTTACAATAACAAACCTTCCTATGTTAGCACTGGCAGCACATCAAGCAATCTGGATTTTTCAAATTATACAGGCTTCTATTTACTCATATGTACTCTATTGTAATATTAGCAAGCCGATATGTAGTTGAAGATGTCTGAGTGGACTTCGCCCTAATGATGTAGTCCTTTATTTTATCATAACCAGACGGCACTTTCCCTTTGATAATTTCTTTTTTATTGACATATATACAATCTTTTAATTGCATAACTAATTCTATTACCAGTTCAGGAAGTTTTTGAATATCTATTTTTTCCTCATATACAATTTCCCCATAAGTATCGGAGGACGTCAAAAGATTCCTGTAGCAGTCAAAAACAAAACACTCATTACACCAATACAGGCGAACACTATCAATTCCATAAAGAGTAAAATAGAAATCCTCCTGTTCACCATCTAACAGAATATGTGCAAAATTATCGTCTTCATGCAAGACACGAAATCTATCCTTAAAAACTGGTTGAAGTGATTGCTCATACACTTTTTCCAGTGTTTTAATATTCATAATTCTAATTTCCTCACAAATCCGATTTATTAGACTAGTTCAACGATCCCAATCAGCTTCCGTTAAATCTAATAAGGCTTTATATCTTTTAATACGTTCCTGTTGAAGTGCTTTATTTTCATTAGGATCGAGCATTTTTAATCTTTCTTTAGATGACAGACCGGTTTTCTCAATAATATTTATCTCTACATCGAAGCCCCATTCTCTTACTACATATTTAGAATTTTCGATATCGCCTGGGGACTCCTCAGCATTTACGATTATTGTATTCCCATCGTTAAGGTATATTGAATAGTCTAAACCGATCGTTATAATCCCTTTTATATCTCCTAACTCTAAATGGTTGATATTTAATATTTTTGCTTTGACTTCACAATCATTGTCCCCCGCAAAGCCATTGGCAAAATAGAGAGTATCCTTTGATAAATAAAACAAATCTACATCTCCAACTACAATGGATTGATCCAATTCGTACCATTGTGGTTTCCATCTTACAATCACTGCATCTTCTCCTTTAGAAAAAATTTATATTTCTATATTACTCCCCCAACAAATTCCGATTCATAGTAAGAAAACTTTTGTAAAATGGAGTTTCTTATTGCTTCACTTATTTTTCCTGATCTCTCTCCATATGCACAGTAGGATATTGCGTGATCAACTTCTCATAGCAGTGGCAGCCCTCCCAGTGGTCATTGACCAGACCGCTGGCCTGCATATGGGCATAGACTGTCACGCTGCCCAGATACTTAAAACCGCGCTTCTTCAGATCCTTTGCAATCCAGTCAGACAGTCCGTTTGCCGCGGGAACTCCGCCTTTTTCGTGGCCATTGTAGAGAATCATCTTCCCATCGGAATACCCCCACAGATACTCGGAAAAGCTGCCGAATTCCTCCCGAATCTTCTGAAAGAGTCTGGCGTTGCTGATCACTGCCTCAATCTTTCTCCGGGAGCGGATCATCCCTTCCGTATTTAGGATTCTCTCGATATCTTCCTCGCCATAGCCAGCAATGGTATCGTAATCAAAATTATGGAAGCAGCCGCGGAAAATCTCACGCTTTTTCAGCACGATATCCCAGCTTAGGCCGCACTGCATCACTTCCATCATCAGATATTCAAACTGCTTTCTGTCGTCGTGGACCGGAACACCCCACTCCTCATCGTGATATTTTATCTCCCGTTCATTGATCAGGCACCAGCCGCATCTTTCCATCGTTTCCCTCATTCTTCTGTTCCGTTTCCAAGCATTTCAGCAGCCGCAAAGGAATTACCATCTTGCAGGCCCAGCCCATCTATGACTGTCTATGACTGTATTTCTCCTTTATCATGATGCGCCGATCACGGTCTTCACCAGCTGCCAGGCAATGCTGCCTTCTCTCAGCTTTTCAAGAGCCTCCGCAAAGGGCACCCACTCTGCGGCATCCACCTCTCCCGACAGTTGAAAATCCGCCTTCTGTACGTCTGCCCGGAACCCCAGCATAAGCATTTCTTTCTTTTCATAAGGATAGCTTTGGATATAGGTAAGCTTGCTAACCGACAGTCCCAGCTCCTCCGCCACCTCTCTGACCGCAGTCTCTTCTGCGGATTCTCCCAGCTTCATAACGCCTGCCACGCATACATATTTCGTGGCAGAGACATAGCCCTGCCGCAACAGGGCTACTTCCTGTTTCTCATTCACCACCGCGCATATAATGCAGGTGGTAAAGGTATCCCACAGAGGAATGCTGCACTGTTCGCAGAAGGGCATCAGTCCCTCGTCTCCGATTTCCTTTAATACCGCCTTGCTTCCACAGTGGGGACAATAAGTAAACTTCATATTGCTTTTTCCTCATATATGCTGCCTGCATATGTTTCTTTGTTCCATTTGTTGCTTTTCACACCCTGTCCAACTCAGATCAGTACCGACAATGTCCTTCAGGCAGACTGCCTAAGCGTATCGGCACTTGGCGGGGTACTTTCGAGCCAGCTCTGTCATGCAGAGCTTGTGTCCGCGAACGTGTTGAACCGAGCGGGAGCGCGTCTGCGGTCCTGCAAACATCTTTACGGGAAGCAGGGAACAAGCTCCAGCCCCTCGCTCTCCTTCAATCCAAACAGCAGATTCATATTCTGTACCGCCTGTCCGGCAGCGCCCTTCACCAGATTGTCCAGAGCCCCCATCATGATGATTCGCCCGGTGCGCTCGTCAATAACAAAGCCGATATCCACGTAGTTGCTGCCCTCCACCCATTTTGTCTCGGGACAGACGTTTTTTTCCAGCACTCGAATGAATCTTTCACCAGCATAGTATTTGTCATAAACTGCTTTGATCTCTTCAAATCCAGGCAGGGATCCATCGGGCTTCCTATTCAGCTTTGCATACTCCGTCACCAGGATTCCTCTGTTCATAGGAACCAGATGCGGTGTGAAATTGATGGTCACTTCACAATTTCCCGCATAGCCCAGCTGTTCCTCAATCTCCGGAGTGTGACGGTGGCTTGCCACACCATATGCTTTCATGTTCTCGTTTACCTCGCAGAACAGGTTCTGCACCTTTGCCCCCCTGCCTGCGCCGGAAGTACCGGACTTAGCATCCACGATCAAGGTATCCACATCGATCAGCCCTTCCTTCACCAGAGGGTAAGCTGTAAGAATGGAACAGGTGGTATAGCAGCCCGGATTGGCAACCAGTCTGGTCTTTTCCGTAATCTGTCCCCGGTTGATCTCGCAGAGACCGTACACCGCCTCGGGAATAAACTGGGGCGACTTGTGCTCGATCCTATACCATTTCTCATAGACAGCCACATCCTTGATTCGGTAATCCGCGGACAGATCCACAATCTTAACCTTCGACAGAATTTCTTCTGTAAGCAAGCCTGCCAGGAAGCCCTGGGGCGTGGCGGTGAAGATCACATCCACCTGCTCTGCCAGTTCCGAAAGATTATCGTCTTTACAGACATCCTCCACAATCCGGAACATGTTCTGATATACTTCGCTGTATTTCTTGTCTATGTAGCTTTTGGAGCCGTACCAGACGATTTCCACGTCTTTGTGCCCATGGAGGAGCCGCACCAGTTCTCCCCCCGCATATCCTGTGGCTCCAATGATACCTGCCTTAATCATAATTTTCCTCTTTTCTTACTGACTATGCACTGAAAAATGAGTGTCTTTTGTAATCATACCACTTTTTGCATAAATGTCCACTACTTTTTTAATTTTATACATTTGTTTTTATTATTTTCTATTTTATTCATTTTATTATGCATAATCAGCAACAAAATGTATATTGTAATTCTAATTACATAACTACCTTCTTGCAAATGTGTTCCCACGGTTAATCGGAATTTATCCCTCGATCTGAACATCCGAAAGAATCATTTGAACCACCGCCTCAAGAGACATTTCTTCACTAATTGTTTTTTCAGGAATAATGCCGAGGTAGTCTTTTTCAATCCACCACCGCCGCATTTCCTTTTCTCCGAACTCAAATCTTTCCGTCTTTGTTTCGTGACGTTTCAAAGTTTCTTCAAAAGGCAAGTCATAATAATAGGCATAGATATCCATGCCAAATAATTTGACCGCCTCTTCAAATAATGGTCTATACCATTTTGAGTTTAGTATTCCTTCCAAAATAACGACTTCATTATTTCTATGTCCATATTGTAATAAGCATATTAGAAGAGGAATCGCAAATGTATCATATCCGTCTTTCACCCACAGCATTTCTCTTCGGACAGTATCCTGCGGTATAACAAGTGTATTTCTTCCGATCTGCCTCTGGAGCTCTTTTGCAACGCTGGTTTTCCCACTTCCTGAATTTCCTCTCAGGATGATCAACTTACCCATTTCAATTCTCCTCACGTGTTTGCTCCATTCCTGTTTGCTTCGATCCTTTTCCTTGCCACCTCGCAGAACAGACCGAAGTTCTCCCATCCGGCGCCCACCTTGAGACGCACCTGCCCATACTTGTCATAAAGAATACTCCGGGCTGTCTCCAACTCTATACGGCTTAAGGAACTCCATGGAATTTCCTCGTCTTTCTTAAAAGGCTTGCTGATCACAATCTTTTCCTGATCGAAGACCATGGTGTATGCCCGCAGATAATAGCAATACCATCCTGCAGCCAGAACCATCAGCGCCACTATTCCTACCACCAGCACAATCATCGGCCCTGACTCTGCCCATGCCTCAGCTCCGTCCCCGGAAGCCACCATCATTATTATGACAAAGACGATGAACCCCATTATGATCAGTGACAATGCCAGCATGCCAAAGCCAACTCCTGACGGCTGCCGCATGGTAATCCTGCCGCTCTTCTCATCGTCTTTCTCTTTCTTGCTTTTTCTTCCAAACAGCGTGCTCAGCAAGCTCACCAGCAGCATCAAGACCAGTATAAATCCCATTGTAAATAATCTTCTTTGAAGCCACGACATATTTCTACCTCCCCATGTGCTTTCTGTATAAATCATAGAACTTGTATACTGTCCACTATATCACAGTTCCCACCATGCGGCAAGAAGCAATCCTCCCGTCCGCGCCTTCCACCGCAAAGCTTCGCCGCAATCTACGGGACCTCTACAGGACCGCTTGAGCAGCGGTGCAACGCAGCTAAAAAGAACTGTTCAGAAAAGAGAAAGAGCATCGCTCCATAACTATAAACCAGTTATTTTACGACACTCCTTTATTTATTTTAATCTTCCTCTATAAGACATTTCCGCATTCTACGAGAACAGATAGGATGCCATATATTCCGTATCAGCTTCCGCTTCAATCCCCGGATCACTGATGCAGAATCGGAGATTCAACCCGTTCTCCTCAGCGGCCAGGGCAAAATGGCAGAGAGCAATACCAATGTCGATCTTCTGCATATCTCCCACTGCCTCACTAATAAAACCTTTGGTGTGCTTCAGATAAAAGTGAGCTCCATTCTGAGCAATCACAACGCGCCACGGCTGCTTGTTGACCGCCGAGGGCGCCCATCGGACCATCTCCAGCGGATACGCCATATTCCCAGCTTTCTCCGATGTCAGCGGCGTGCCAAAGTCACCGTCAAAAAATATCGTCTCAAACAGTTTCCTGCTGTCCGCCTTGGTTCCTTTGCGCATTATGCTCTCCTTGAGGGACATCTTCCTGGCCGGATATCCCAGGGGGCTCATACATGGCATCATTTCGTCTTCGTCCAGGACCATCGCCCGCTCAAAGGCGGCGCGGTCCATTGTCCCGCCGACCCAGACCGTGCCAATCCCAAGGGACTGGGCATACAGCACCAGCATTTCAAAGGAATAGCCGAAAGCCTCCTCAATATGCGGCACGCGCTTGGCCTTCGCGCCCACATAAAGGTCGGTACCGCTGACAACAGGACAGGATAGTTTCTGCTGTTTCGCGTCCAGCAGCTTACATTCCACTTGTATGTCATAGGGGTTCTTTAGTTCCGCCATAAAGGAAGACAGCTTTCCCAGGTCCTCTTCGCTGAGACTCTCGCCGTCAAAAGTTCTGACACTCCTTCTGTTCCGTACAAGCTCTTCGATATGCTCCATTTCAACTCTCCTTGCTTAATTGCTTCCTTTTTACTTGCCCTTTAAACTGAAACCATTCTCCCTGCGCTCTCCGCCAGAAGTGCCTCCACACTTTCTCTCCGCTCAAACAACACACATCCGCCGCTGTGTTCCTCCATCAAAATGTTCTGTTCGCGCAAAGCGGTAAACAACGGTGAATGAAGTGCCTGACGAAGAGATGTATTTTTTATATTGACGTCTGAATAGGGCGAAAACGGACACGGTTCAGCTCCGCCGTGGGAATTGATATGGAAGAACCCACGTCCTGCCGCCAGACAACCGCCGGAGCTTTTCTCGTCACCGGGGAATGAAATGAACACCATATCGGAATATTCCTCACGGATCTCGGACAACCGATTCCGTATGTATTCCCGTTCCGCATCACCAGGGGCCAGGTCTTTACTCTCTTCTGTGACTGGAACAAATTCCACATAGATGACTGCCTTACATCCGCTGTCTCTGAGTTCGTCAAGAAACTCCCTTCCGGTTACCTCCTGCAAATTTGCAGTCGTAGCAGTTACGGATGTACCAAAGATCAGATGATTTTTATGAATGCGCTCCATGACTTCCTTCACTCTCGTATAAACGCCCATGCCGCGCCGCTCATCTGTCTTTTCCAGCCGGCCCTCGATGCTTAAGACGGGAAGCAAGTTGCGTCTTTTGTCAAACAGCTTAATATACTCGTCATTCATAAGCGTTCCGTTTGTAAAGACCGGGAACAGGATCTCGGGATAGTTCCCTGCAGCTTCGATGACGTCCCGTCGCAGCAGCGGTTCCCCTCCGGCCAGCAAAATAAAGCTGATTCCAAGCTCTCTTGCCTCAGAAAAGATATTCTCCCACTCCTGTGTAGTCAGCTGGTTCACCGGCTCAGCATCCGTGCAGGCATGGTTCTGACGGGAATAGCACCCCGCACAGTGAAGGTTGCAGCTGCTGGTAATACTGGCGATCAGAAACGGCGGTATATTTTCACCGTCAGCTTCCGCTTTCGACCGTTTTCGGGATGCCTCACGGCTGGAGAGGGCAAACCGTGCCATAAACGCACTTTCTCTTGGATTAGTGAGTGTAGCCCTGACGGCCTCCTTCACAATTCTCTCCACACCGCCGGTCATGTATTCGACGAGATTAAATTCTTTATTTTCCATGTCCTCTATCCATACCGCCTTTCCACAATACTACTGCGTCAGCTTGCCGATCACTTCATAAAGCAATGCGTACAAAGCCTGCGCCTTCTGTGAATTGAGATCCACACATGCTGCAAGCTTCTCCGGTACCTTGACCGCTTTTTCTTTCAGCGCTTCGCCGCTGTCCGTGATCGTGACGATCAGGTCCCGCTCGTCCTCAGATGAACGCCGTCTCGTCACATAACCCTTCTCTTCCAGCCGTTTTAGCAGCGGAGTCAGGGTGCTGGAGTCAAGGAACAGATATTCACCGACTTCTTTTACCTTTAGTTCCTTATGCTCCCACATCACCATCATGGTGATGTACTGCGTATAAGTCAGATCCAGTTCATCGAGATACGGCTTATAAGCTTTTACAATCTCCTTGGAACAGGCATAGAGCGGAAAACAGATCTGGTTTTTAAGTTTGAGTGCATCGTATCTGTCTGCCATTGCGCTCATCTCCTTATCTCCATGTTTATTTTATCATAAATTTGCGTGCGGCATTGATACCGATCTTATAGGGCAGGGGTCTGAGGGCATGGTCAGCTTCCTTTAGTTTTTCGCGGATTTTGAGATGCTGGGGGCAATGTTGTTCACACTTGCCGCAGGAGATGCACTGTGATGCAAAACCGGGCTCCTTGCGCAGCCCCATGTTCTGGGCAAACTCAAAGCGGGCTGAGGACTTTTTCTCCATATACATCAGATTGTAATAATAGAAATTGCCCGGAATGTCCACTCCCTTGGGACAGGGCATACAATACCTGCAGCCTGTGCAACCCACCTTCTCCCGCTCGCGGATAATCTGTTTGATCTGTTCGACAATCTCCATATCTTCTTCTGTAAAATGTCCCGGTTCAGCATCCGATGCGATGCGGATGTTCTCCTCCACCATATCCTCAGAATTCATACCGGAAAGCACACAGCTGACCTCCGGCTGGTTCCACAGCCAGCGCAGTCCCAGTTCCGCAGGTGTATAGCCCTTGCTGTCAGAGGCAAGCACTTCCTTTGCTTTATCCGGCAGATTGACCAGCTTACCGCCGCGAAGAGGTTCCATAATGATAACCGGAATCCCCTTCTCTGCCGCCGCCTGAAGCCCTCTCCTTCCGGCCTGGGTATGCTCATCCAGATAGTTATACTGAATCTGACAGAAGTCCCAGTCATAAGCATCCAGAATTTTCAGGAACATTTCAGTCTCGCCGTGGTAGGAAAAACCGATATTACGGATACGGCCTTCGGCCTTCTGCCGCTTAATCCAGTCCTCAATACCCAGGGTCTTAAGATGCTCCCATTCCGCATGATCTGTAAACATATGCATCAGATAATAATCAATATGGTCAGTGCGAAGACGTGAAAGCTCCTCGTTAAAGGTTTTGTCAATTGCTGCAGAAGAACGTATCATATACTGGGGAAGCTTGGTAGCAATGTAGACCTTGTCACGGCAGTGATTTTCATCCAGAATCCGTCCGAGACACTCCTCACTGCCAGGGTATATGTAAGCGGTATCAAAATAATTGACGCCCTTCTCGATGGCAAGAAGGACCTCCTTCTCAGCCTTTTTGTAGTCGATGGCATTCCCCTTTCTGCTGAATCTCATGCAGCCATAGCCCAGCTGGGAAATCTGATTGCCATACCGGTCAAATCTATATTGCATACCTTCATTCCTCCATAAAAGTTTTTTCTCGTTCAGGATGCCTGCTTTTCCGCCTCATATGCTGCACGGACGGCTTTTGCCAGCTGATCCGCACAGGAGGTTGGCCTGCGTCCGCACAGGACTCCGGTGAGCTTATTCTCGACTTCCTCTACGGTCCAGCCTTCGATCAGGATTGGGATCGCTTTCAGGTTGCCATTGCATCCCCCCGTGAAAATAACATTATGAACCACATTTTCATCCAAGTCAAGACTGATCAGTTGAGAACAAGTATTTTCCGTTTTGTAGTCGTAATGGAACATTATAACACCTCCTCGACCTTTGCCTTTACATCTTTTAAGGAAGCTGTCGGCTCAAACCGTGCAGCAATTTTACCGTCGCGGTCGATCAGAAACTTTGTAAAGTTCCATTTTATGTTGCCGTTGTTCTTATAATCTTTGTCCATCTTCTTCACAACCCCTTTGAGAATCAGCGTCATGGGACTCTTTCCAAAACCATCAAAGGTGGTGTTTTCCGACAGATACTTGAACAAAGGGTCAGCGCCCTCTCCCAGAACGTCTACCTTGGAAAACTGGGGGAAAGTGATCCCATAGCGTCCTGTACAGAAGTTGTGGATTTCCTCATCGCTGCCAGGCGCCTGATCAGCAAACTGATTGCAGGGGAAATCCAAAATCTCCAGGCCGTCCTTCTGATGAAGATCATAAAGATCCTGAAGCTCGTCATACTGTGGTGTGAAACCGCAGCCTGTTGCGGTGTTCACGATCAGCAATACCTTGCCCTTGTAATCTGCCAGGGAAACATCGCTGCCGTCCTGTGCTTTTACTTTGAAATCATAGATGCCCATATTGATACCCCTTTCAATTTTTTACTATTAAATCTCACGCGATTGATATTTGTATTATAGCTGATACGTGTACAGTTGTCAATACCCCTGCACAAAAAACTCCCTTTCAGCCAGCAAGCTTTGTTATTTCACTTGTCGGCCTGAAAGGGAGCATTACTGCACTGTTGCTTCTATTATTCTACTGTACTATTACGCTTCCTCCTCGTCAGAAGCCTGCTCCTGCTGAAGCGATTCGCCAACGCTGTTCTCCATCTCCTCCAGCTCCTGCTGCATGGATTGGATCTTCGTATCCTGATGGATAGCCCGAAGGATTCTGTTCACGTCCTCAGGTGAGAACATGCCAATAGCCTTGGACAGATCTCCCAGATTATCGCGGTGCACCTTCAGATGACCGCCTCCCGACAGGGGTATGTTCAACACATTTTTCTTGTCGGTCATATCCCCAAGACAAATACTGTTGGTTCTTTCATCGCACACAAAGGTCACACCGTTGTAAGTGATCACTCCATCCTTGGCAAGATAGCCGTAAGGCACCTTCGCCGCCTGGCGGATATCCACAGAGCTCTTGCCGGCGGCTGCGGCCTGATAGATCTTATCCGCCTCCGATCTGCTCTCACCATTCTCCTCCACCCCGTACTCCTGCATGCGGTTGCCCCCCTTCTGCACCCACACATCATTTGTGCCGGTCTGCACATCGGCATAGCTTCCCATGGAGAATCGTCTGCCTGAGATGCCGACCTGTTTCTTGTTGGATGGGTCTGCTGTGAGCGAAAGACTTGCTCCAATACGCATAATATACTATCCTTTCTGCATGCGTGCTATCTGTTTCAGGCCATCTTGCGCAAATACTCGCTTCGGCTCGCTGTCGCGGCAGTCGTCCCTTGCGGATTTGATTTCTGCGTCAGTTCATTCGCTCACGCAGGCACGGCTAACGCCCGGCTGCAACTATCCGAAATCAGCTCCTTGCCCACACAAAAACGGATGGCACGCTGTCTGCTGTACCATCCGTGGTCTTGTTTATTTTATTCCTTATCCTATATGTCGGCAGAGATGACCAAAAGATTTATAGCCCAAATACGATCATGCCAATCATCCTTTATTTCTTTTTTCTGATTTCTTCTTATTATTTCTAATTTTTTCTGATTTCCTATTTCTGATCTATCCACTCTATCCCCAGCAGTTCATTCACATCCACCCCATTGTGGTGCATTCTGTCGATAATGATGTCGGAGGGTTCTTTAAAGGTAGCGGGCGGTGCCAGCCGAAGCAGGGAATTAGACTGCTGCTTAAAGACATCTCCACTGTGCTCACAGACACCGTACCAGACCAGCCCCTCCTCTGTATAGACTGTCAGATCCACACTGAGACTGCGCCAATCCACGAAGGAGGCAATCGCCAGGCGCTGTCCGTCAAAGGCCCATACATTCTCCACCGGGAAGGTGTGATTATCCTGATTCACAGGTGCCTGCCCTTCCCGTGGCGCCATTTCACCCTGGATTTCCGTCTCAAAATCCTGAGCTATCATATTGGTATTAAGAACGGAAGGATGATACTCCAGCCCCCAGTTCATAAACTCCTTCCCCTGTCTGGCCGCAAACACAAAGCTGCCATCCCTCCATATCATCAGAACACCGTTGTCCTGGACCGATAATTGCGCCCAATAGGGATTGTCCTTCTCACCGGGCTCCCCTGCCACGGACCGCAGCATAAGCTTCTGCTTCAGGGAAATATCTTCTCCTTGTATATCAAATACGCTTAAATAAAACTCCTGTTCCTCCCTTGTGACCAGGTACAGCTCGCCCAGCGTCTCGTTCAATCCCATCTCCACCGTATAGATACCTGGCTGCAGCCTATAGATCAGTCTGGCCTGACCGGGATCAAGCGTCAGCCCGGATCTGCCATCTTCCTTTTCCACATAGGGAAAATAAGAAATACCGTAATTTTCTCCCGGAACACCCACCTTTCCGTTGCTCCAGTCATCCACATAATAAGTGTGATAACAGCCTTTCCTGCCAAAGACAGCACAATTTACAAGCCCGGGCGCATCCTGATCATTGCACTTAACATCAACAACCTTACCGTCCTGATCCTTTTCCATGGTGATCTGAACCGTTGCTTCCCCTATGAGAATCTGTAAGAATTCAGAAAAGCTGACATCTTCTGAGAAGCCTTCGTTATAATATACATCCATTATCTGACTGTTAAATAAAACATTCAGTGGATAATAGTCGTAAAAATCCTTTAAATGTACCGTCTCCGTGCGTCTCTGCCCAGGAGCCGTCCGTTCCATTACACTGCGCAAAACTCTGGACATCGGGTATCTGTCCGGATCAAACTCACCACTGCTGGTGCCATCCGTGTGAATCATGCCCCAGCTCGGGTAAAAGTTTATGTCCACGGCATCCGTTCCCGGGCTCCTCCATGTTTCTCCCATAGAGGAAAACCGAAAACTGCTTTCCGCCACGCCGCTTCCCACAGTATAGACCGTATCCCAGATCAGATGTCCCTCCCACTGGGAAGTGACCCGCACCTGTACGCCTGCTGCCGCCTCCGGATCTCCATATACAGTGGATTTTGTTACCACTACATCATTCTCCTTACCATTCACCCACAGTCCGGCTGCTGTAAATGCCACAGGGCCTGCCAACAGCAGGATGATTGCTAAACATAATGCCTTTTTCATAATAATCTCCATTCCAAAGCGCTTGCACCATGTAGCGGCACGAATCTCTTTTCCGCCGGCAATGAGCAGAAACTATGTTCCTTGGTATGGGCGCCTGTGTACCTATTTGATAAATGCCGCTCGGGGCATTGAAATAATCTGTAACACTTCGCGCCAATCACTGCAGCAGAGCCTTCTGTACCCGGTCCGCCCGGTATCCGTATACTTCCTTCACATACTCCATCAGCGTCCTGCCCTGTTCCTCCAGCTCCAGGGTGGTGATGTCTCCCACTATCCTTCCCTTTCTAAGCAGCACCGCTCTCCCAAGAAAATTCTCCACTTCCGCAATCAGATGAGTGGAGAGAAACACCGTCTCCGTGGGCTCCAAGATGCCCAGAAGCACCTTGTAGAAATCCTCCCGGTTGAATACATCATTCCCGGCAAAGGGTTCATCCATCAGGATATAATCCGCTCCCTGGCACAGGGCCATGATCACCTCAAACTGGTTCTTCTGGCCAGTTGAGAAATTCTTCACAAGCTGATGCATGGGCAGTTCAAAAAAATCCATAAGAGCCTGAAACCGCCTGGCCCGGAAGGAACCGAAATGCAGTTCATAAAACTCCCTGTGTGACTTTGGCGTCAGATTTGGAAAATAGGAATGCTCGCAGGTAGCAAAGGAAAGCCGGGCGATATTGCTCCGGTCTATCTTTTTTCCGTCCAACAGGATTTCGCCCCGATGTGGCAGATATCCCAGGATACATTTCAACAGCGTAGTCTTACCTGCGCCATTCTCCCCGATCAGGCCCACGATCTCCCCCTGACCAAGACTTAAATCCACGCCGTGCAGGGCATCCTTTCCAACGTATGATTTACTCAGGCTCTTGATTTCCAGCATAACCCTCTTGCCTTCCTTTCCTCTCACATGTCACAATAGTGCCGCAAACTAATCCCGCGTCCCGGAAGCATGCTGTCCTTACGTACTTCCGCTTTTCACACTGTTATATCAGCCGCGGCATACACTCTTTGGGCACAGCCAGCCAATACACGCCCAGATAAAACAAATACAGCACCACTGCCGCAAGCACCACTGCCACAGCGCAGAGAGCCGGCCCCTTTACACAGCTAGCAAACACCACGCCCCGTCTGGGCAGCCTGCGCATCACATAGATGCTCTTTGTTCCCCGCCAGTAGCTAAAATAATGCCATACCGCCATCAGCACCAAAAACAGAAGCGGCGCAGTAAATCCCGTCCAGCTCATCGATACTACTTTTGCAAAGGGTTCAGCCACCGCGTCCGGATACAGGAACCGCTGACCGCCCTGATAATAGTACAGCCTGCCTGTCACCCGATACAGCCGAAACAGGTATGTCCAGCTCAAGAAAAAAGCCAGCATCCAAAGTATCCCCACGGAATACAGTTCCTCCCGCCATTCATATCCCGGCGGATAGAATCGATCCAGTTTTCTCATATGCCCTCTTTTCTGCGGCCGAACCGCCTGCACATTCTACTCCTCCCGCTCCAACACGCTGCCGTCTGAGATCCAAAACCCCAATATTTTCATCACCGACACCAGGATCACAATGCCAAAAACCGTACCCATGAACACATCTGCAAAATGAAATCCCACATCCGTGAGCATCCACCAGGTGCCTATCAACACCAGGCAGTACCATGTCTGAAAAACTCTCTTTTTACTTTCACCGGCCTTTTCCGTAGCCACATCCATGCTGACCGCCAGCAGCATCAGCAGATTCCGCACCCACTTCCCAGTCTCCGCCAGCGGAAGCAGGTTATGCAGAAATGGGACCCGGTAGAAAGCCAGGAATGCTATCTGGTGCGAGACCGGATTTCCCGGTATCCGGTTCATATACATCCGGTACATCCACAGTATTACCCCTACCTGAACCGCAAACAGCAGCACAAAACACAGGAAATTATATACCGTTTCCACAAAAAACAGATGGTGCTCCGAAACCCGCAGCCTCCTTAAGGTATAGGAGAACATGCTGCCGGAGTTTACCGTCTCGCACCGTATTAATGTGAACATGATCAACGCGAAGGCGGCCAGAAACAGAAATCTGTAGGCGCTCAGGTAAAGACCATTTCCCCCACTGAGGGAAAAGAATGTTTCAAAATCAGCCTCCGAAAGTTGTCCCTGCTCCGCCTGCCGTATAAGGCTCCCATAGAACAGTGCGCACTGCCCCACTGCCAGTATGACCAATATGATCAATATCTTATAGATAGTGCCTCTTGCCAAAAACGCCCAGAGGGAAATCTCTTTTTCAAAATTACCGCTAGGCCGGGTCCTTTCCAACACCTTTCTCTCTTTTGATAGATTCCTATTATCCATTCTACCCATCTTCCTCGCATTCCGCCGCTTTCACGGTCTGTTCATACATGAGATCAACTTCCCGCTCTACGCTGTTGCTGCCTCAAATCGGCGCTGACTAAAGCCACTCTGGCGAAGTCAACTCTGCTCCTCTGTCTGTGTTTCGTCAATCTGTCCATAGGCTTTCTGCCAGCCGAAGGGCAGACTCTTTCGCCATTCCCAGCTGCTTCATGGCTCGAATCCAGCTGCCGGTATCGCTCTCTAAAAGCTCCCGTTTGATCCGCTCCACCATCTCCTTGTCCACGCAGGTATAGCTCTTGGCGCCGGAGCGGGAACTGATCACCCCTTCCTCCTCCAGGATGTGATAAGCCTTCTGGATGGTGTTGGGATTAACGCCGAGAAGTGCGGACAGCGCCCGGCGGGAGGGAATCTCCTCCTGGTCGCCCACAGTGCCGGAAGCGATGCCCTGTTTGATATACCGTATGATCTGGAGATAGATGGGGCCTGTGTCCTCCAGGATAAATTCTTCAAATGAAACCATTGTTTCCTCTCGTTCCGGCGCATTCTGCGCATAATATTTTTCACTGTACTCTATTGGTTCTAAGAGGATTGCGTACTGTTCAATCCGTCAGTAAATTCACACTGCTAACCGTATCAGTTGTATAATACAGTTTAATTAACCGTATTATATAGCTAACACAGTTATATGTCAATGCCTTATGCTAATTTTTATCCCACTCACTGTCATCCACCTATGTGTAAATTTTTCTTTGTGCAAATATTCCTTTGTGTAAATATTCTTTTGTGTAAATATCCCTTTGTGCAAATATTCCTTTGTATAAATTTTCCCTAATAAAAAAGTCAAAATCATATGAAAGCGAATTTTGCATATATATACATTCAACCGTACATTATATTCATTAACTTGTATATTAAGCTTGTTTTTATCTATAAATTAATTTATTTTATTCATATTTTATACTTGCATTTCCACATTTCCTGTTGTATAGTATTCTAAGACTGTAAAAATCAACAATACATATTTACGGAGGCTTAACACTATGAAAGAAAAAGTAATTCTTGCTTATTCAGGCGGCCTTGACACCACCGCCATCATTCCCTGGCTGAGGGAGAACTTCGACTACGAAGTGATCTGTGTCTGTATCGACTGCGGCCAGGCCGAGGAACTGGACGGTCTGGAGGAACGCGCAAAATTCTGTGGCGCTTCCAAGCTGTACATCGAAAATGTGATCGACGAGTTCTGCGACGAGTACATCGTGCCCTGCGTGCAGGCAAACGCCATCTACGAGAACAAGTACCTGCTGGGCACCTCCATGGCCCGTCCCCTGATCGCAAAAAAACTGGTGGAGATCGCCCGCAAGGAAGGCGCTACCGCCATCTGCCATGGCGCTACCGGCAAAGGTAATGATCAGATCCGCTTTGAGCTTGGGATCAAGGCTCTGGCTCCCGATCTGAAGATCATCGCTGCATGGAGAAACGACAAGTGGACCATGGATTCCCGGGAGTCCGAGATTGCATACTGCAAAGCCCACGGCATTGATCTTCCCTTCTCCGCAGACTCCTCTTACAGCCGCGACCGGAATATCTGGCATATCAGCCATGAAGGCCTGGAGCTGGAGGATCCCGCTAACGAGCCTAACTTTGAACACCTGCTGGTACTGGGCGTCACCCCCGAAAAGGCTCCTGATGAAGGCGAGTATGTGACCATGACCTTTGAGAAGGGCGTTCCCACTTCCGTAAACGGCAAGAAGATGAAGGTTTCTGAGATCATCACTACCTTGAATGAGCTGGGCGGAAAGCACGGCATCGGCATTATTGACATTGTGGAGAATCGCGTGGTCGGCATGAAGTCCCGGGGCGTATATGAGACTCCCGGCGGCACCATTCTCATGGAGGCTCATCAACAGCTGGAGGAGTTGATCCTTGACCGCGACACCTATGCGCTTAAGAAGGAGATGGGCAGCCGCTTTGCAAGCCTTGTGTACGAAGGAAAGTGGTTTACTCCCCTTCGTCAGGCGGAGCAGGCATTTATTAAAGAGACCCAGAAGTATGTGACCGGCGAGGTGAAGTTCAAACTCTACAAGGGCAACATCATCAAGGCTGGCACCACCTCTCCTTACAGCCTGTACAACGAGAGCATTGCTTCCTTCACCACCGGCGATCTGTACGATCACCACGACGCTGAAGGCTTTATCAACCTGTTCGGACTTTCTTGCAAGGTTCGGGCAATGAAGATGCAGGAACAGGGTGAAAAGCTGTTCTAGGACAACTGTGTTTCGCTTAGGAAAGAGCCTCCTTTGCAGGGGGCTTTTTCCAGTTGGAGGCAAGAGTTGAATGGTGCCAGGATTTGGACGAAGGCAATGACTAACGGTACGGAGACTTAGCTTGGAGCCATAACTGGAGTCGGATTGGGTTACATGATATAGTCGCAAAGGATGGGAATATTGTAAATATGGAAATCATGGTGATTTATTTGGGTATTGTGAATCTGGTCGGTTTTGGAATGATGGGGATTGATAAAAAAAGGGCAATCCGGGGTGCATGGCGTATTTCGGAGGCCTCTTTGTTTATGGCGGCTCTTGTCGGCGGCGCTCTGGGCTGTACGCTGGGAATGCATATTTTTCATCACAAGACCCGACATTGGTATTTCCGGTTTGGCATGCCTGCCATTTTTATGGTACAGATTCTGCTGGGAATACTTTTGCTGCGGTTCATTTTGTGATATAATGAGCGCTAGCGAGCTGGAGCTGGCGGAGCCTGTTCATAGCGAGCGGCGAATGTCGATCACAAGCTATGCTTGTGATATACTGACAGAGTACAAACTACAGTAATTCAGAAGGAAAGACAAATCAATGACTGCATTACAGATCACATCTATGAAAAACTTTATGTATCGGCTCCTATCCACAGAAAGCTTTGACGGCTTCCTTTTGGAAGAGGCCGTCATCGGCACCGCTAACACTTTTACCATCGACGGACATGTGAACAAGGACTTCTTTCAGGCAGAGGATGGGGTTAATCCCTTAGAAATCACGGAATTCCGTCCTTGGAGCGAACTGAAAAGTCTCTGCTTCGACCTGATCAAGGGAAAACGCACACCTCTGTTTTTTCGTTTCACTTTGCAGCTAAAGCCGGAACTGGCCGCAGCTTTACTGAAAAAGGAAAATTGCGATGTGGATCCGGACCAGGTAAAGGCGCTGGCGCTGAACATCCGCTATGACGGTACAAGGGCAGTGCTGACCACCGCCACGGCGTATCACACCTTTCTCATGTCAAAAGAGCCCGATGCCATCTGGGATCGAGCTCTTGCAAAATATCTGGACAGGGAGGGCATCGCTTACGAGATTCTCTAATACAGTGCTGCCTACTTTTTCATCTTGGGCTTAAAGACAAGGCTGGCCAGATAGCCAAAGATCAGCGCCGACGCTGTGCCAACGGCTCCGGCCTTGAAACCGCCGGCAAACAGGCCCAAAAGCCCCTGCTCGTCCACTGCCTCTTTCACGCCCTTCATCAACACATTGCCAAAGCCCAAAAGCGGTACGCTGGCTCCTGCGCCCGCAAATTCCTGAAAGGGCTCATACCAGCCTAAGAAACTGATAACGGCTCCCGTCACTACCAGCAGAACCATGATACGCCCCGGCATCAGCTTTGTTTTCTCCATCAGTATCTGTACCAGGGCACAGATCACCCCACCAACCCAAAAAGCGTTTAAGTAATCCATAACGACATACTCCTTCCACGTGTTTGACTGCCTTACACCTCACAACTCCTGCAGTCGGTCTGTTTCTTAGTTTCTGCCGTTATCTTTAAATTATGTATGAGACATGCTATTTTCTCGGATTAGTATACTATACAAATCATTTCCAGACAAGCTGCCTGGCGAAACGCGAGTGATACAGTGCGCTAAACTGCTGCGATCACTTCCACCTCGCAAAGCACGTTTTTGGGCAGGGTCTTTACTGCCACGCAGCTTCTGGCGGGCTTTTCTGTAAAGTACCGTGCATAGACCTCGTTAAAGGTTGCAAAGTCCCCCATGTCTGCCAGAAAGCAAGTGGTTTTTACCACATTTTCATAGCTTGTTCCCGCTTCCTCAAGCAGGGCTCCTACATTCTTCATCACCTGTTCCGCCTGAGCCACGATATCGGTGCCCTCAATTTCTCCCGTCGCCGGATTAATGGCAATCTGGCCCGACGCAAACAGAAGTCCATTGACGATAATGCCCTGAGAGTAAGGTCCGATGGCTGCCGGAGCCTTGTCTGTTGAAATTTTCTTTAACATTGTTTGTTCCTCCATTTATGATAATTCATGAATTGCCTTACTTTATTCCTCGATATCCGGCTCGTCAAACTCAGCCGTCACATAGAACCCCCTGTCATTTTCCACCACATCCACCACCACGCCATCACGGCTTTGCAGCCTGTTGCGGAAGGGAATATTGACAGACATAGCCAGGGATGGGTCAATCGTATAATAATAATTGCTGGGAAGCAGTCCTTCCGTCACCGTAATTTTCTGCCCCGCCGCTAAAAGGCCCGGACGCTCCATCTTAAACTCCATCCTGCGCATGAGTTCATACTCCTTTTTAAATCAGTTTTCCCACAACCGGAATCCTCTTGAACAAATTGGCCAACAGTATTCCCACCAGAACACAGACTCCCACCCAGACGAAGGCTGCCGGGTATGCGTGAATTTTGGGGCCCAGCACTACATATATGGGGAAAAAGAAGTCCCGAAGCTGTATTTCTATCAGATAAGTGCCAAAGGTCCCGGCCCCGGCAAAGCAGACCGCTTTTTCCAACAGCCTTGGCATTTTCCAAAAATGGCAGATATAACGGACTATGACAAATACAGTCAACGCATAGACGATCGCAAATAGATTTCCCATGGTCACATATCTGGACTCTGAAAGTGTCGTATAATTGACATACATGCTCAAAGCAGCCAGCATTCCAGAAATTCCAATTAAAATAAAAATATTTTTCTTTTTTAGGAACAATCCTTCTGATCGATGTTCCACAAAATATCCCATCAGACTGGCCAACACGGAAGCCTCCAGTATAGGCAGATCCAGCTGGGTATGATTCCAGCCCAGATAATGTTCCGGGATCGTCAGAAGATCGTTAAGCAGGCACCATAATAAAATCAGGTACAGAAACCAGCGGTTATCCGGGATCACCTTTACAAGCCGCTGCAAAAAAGGCAATACCATCATAAGCGAAAGATAAGCAGATAAAAACCAAAGCGGCGCCACTGTATCGCCCTCGTAAAGCAACCGCATAAACCCTTTCAGTTCCATGCTGTCCCAATGGCCTCTATACATCCACAGATACTGCATCAGACTTGCCAATACAGTCACTACGGCAATTTTAAGCACCCGATGCTTATATACGTAAGCTATGGATTCTTCCCGGTTCAAAAGCACTGCACCTGTGATCATGAAAAACAGCGGAATGCAGCACTGGGACACCGAGGCCAGAAAAATGCCAATCCAGAAATTGAGGCTGTTCGCAGTCTCCGTATAGTGATGAATACCGGCATTTTCCGTGTGGCATAAAATCACCCCAAAAATAGCGAGAACACGCAGTATTTCCAAATATACTATTTTCGTCTTTTTCCCGCTCATCTTTTCCGCTTCCTCCCGGCAGGACAATATTACAGCCCATCATTCAGGATAATGCAACAGCAGCTTTCCGTCAAGCGATGCATCTCCCTTGCTATGGTTGTGTCCCGGCTCAGCCCCAAATTCTGTATCTTCCGCTCAGGGCCAGGAAAGCAAAGAAATAAAGGCAGTTGTCATAGTACCTCCGCTCCCCCTTTCGCAGTGGCTCCTGCCAGAAGCGCTCCACCCACATCCAGGCCGTCTGCAGAGCCTGCTTATCCTGGGTACGTCCGATCACTGCCAGCGCTCCCTGAGCAGTCGTAGCTAACATACCTACGGGATGCAAAGCATCCTGATCCAGGCAGGTACCATCCAACTCATAAATTTTGTACGGCTCCTCCTTGTCTCCCAGAAAACACTGGAGTCGGACCGCTGCGTCAGCCTGCCCCTCGTCCACTGCAAACCAGGCATAATCCAGTCCAATATTGGCCACCGTCCGATAGGCATCACTGTAAAACCAATCATGCCGGTCATTGGACCATGGAAGCGTTCTGCTCATAGGAGAACCGTCAAACTCTGCATATTCTGCGTTCATACCTGTGACAGGATGGCAGGCATCCTTTAAATATCTTCTGCTGGCTTCTGCCGCCTCCTTCCAGAATGGCCTGTCCTCCTCGTCCGCCCAAAGGGCAAACAACTCATAAAAGTGAGGCAGATGATAGGAGGGGTCCGTAAAATCTATTCCCGGTACAAAAAGTATCTGCTTATTTTCACGATTCCACATGGGCTGACCCGGTCTGCCGTTCTCACCCTTGTGGAGACAAGCGCGCAGAATGGTTTTAGCGTGCTCGGAATAACAGTAGATTCCTTCTCCGTCACCCCATCTGTGGGAGGCGAAGAACAAAGCCATAGCAAAGAACTCTTCTCCGTCAGGGGCCGCTCCTTCTGCATTCTTACTGCCGTCCAGGGCACAGGACCACGCAAAATATCCCTCTTCCCACCCGGATTTCTGCCACATATAAGTGTATGCCCACTTCCAGATTCTGTCGAACTCTTCCTTTTTGTCCAGCTGCACACAGATCATCATTCCGTAGGACATCCCCTCCGTACGGGCATCATGGTTACCGGTATCCTCCAGATACCCCATATCATCGCCGACGGGATGAAAAATCCGCTCCTCCTCAGAGCCATAGAAAAAGGTATTCCATATCTCCTGAAGCCTGTCCTCAATTTTCTTCTCGCTCTTGCCGCTCTCTAAAAACAAATTTCTGTATTCCTTTGTTTCAAAAGCACCCATGCCTTCCTCCTCCTGCGGTCTGTATTTAGAACATCTCAGTAGAATTATATCGCATGGATGCTTTTTTGTCACTGCAAAACTTTACACACACTCTATGACAATTCCGTGAGCGATACCCGGCACGCTTTTTCCCTCGTTGAAACTGGTCTTGCTGAGCAGGGCTCCGGTTGGCATAAAGAGCACTTTCTTCCAGTTATGCTCTTCTAACTGCTTCAAAATATAAGCGGAAAGCGTTACCGCACTGCAGCCACAGCCGCTTCCGCCTGAGTGGGTATCCTGACTGTCTCCATCATAAATTTCGATACCGCAGTCCATGTGCTGCGCTGAAATATCGTACCCTTTCTCGTTCATCAGGTCTATCAGAACCTTTTGTCCCACTTTACCCAGGTCTCCTGTGATGATCTTGTCATAGCAATTGGGTTGACTATCAAAGTCAATAAAATGCTGCTCCAGCGTAGAGGCTGCTGCCGGAGCCATACAAGCCCCCATGTTCATGGAGTCTTTCAGTCCATAGTCCACAATCTTACCCACAGTTATACCGGTTATTCGCGCCCTGGGGCTGCCCTTGCCGCTTGACTTACTCTCAGCCATAACCTCCTCGCTGCCCAGCACAAAGGCTCCGCTGCCCGTTACTGTCCATGTAGCTGAAAGAGGCCTTTGGTTTCCATATTCCAGCGGAAAACGGAATTCCTTCTCAGCGCTGGCAAAGTGACTTGATGTGACACAGACAACTCTGTCAGCAAATCCGCCGGCAATCGACATGGTCCCCAGAGCCAGGGATTCACCGCAGGTGGAACAGGCCCCATACACTCCTAATAGTGGTATCTGATAGGACGAGATACCAAATGATGTGGCTATGGATTGACCAAGTAAGTCACCGGCAAAGATAAAAGAAATGTCCTCCTGACTCAATCCCGCTTTCTCCAGCGCCAGTCCAACAGCATCCTTCTGAAGCGTGCTCTCCGCCTCCTCCCAGGTGGAGCACCCGAACATGTCGTCCTCCCCCACCTTATCAAACAGAAGACCTAAGGGTCCCTCTCCCTCCTTCGTTCCCACAGCGCTGGCGCTGTTTAAAATGTATACAGGCTTTTCCGGCCTTACACTGGCTTTTCCCAAACTCTGACTCATGTGCATCCCTCCGTACAATATTAGTGATCCTATGTTGACCATCATAGACTATGGCCTCATAACTGTTCCCATTATTTCCAGCGGACAGAAAAAATATTCGCAGCACAAAAAAGAGAACACACCGATGCTTTGCGGATGTTCTCTCATTTATGGTCCTCTGTATTCAATTACATATTTTCAGTTATTGCTACTGCACTGCCTGCATCAGGCTGGTGACAACATAGAGTATCTGTCCGTTGTACTCCACTCTGGACCAGCCGGAGTCGGGACTGACACCGGTGCGATGTACAGATTCCCCACTGCTGACCTGACAGCTGACAGTGGCGTCACCCTCTGTGGTGCTGGGCTCCGTCCGCAGGTTTACGTATTCCTTGGGTGTAATATAGTCATCACAGTTATGAAAAATGATAACCCTGCCACTTATGGTACTGACACGGTTGGGATTAGAAGGTGTCACCGGTGTCTTATAGGAAAGATCCGTGGTTAAATACTGCGTCACGGCATATAGTATTTGACCGTTATAGTCAAGCTGTGACCATCCTGTGTTTGCATTGATGCCAATTCTCGAAAGCACTTCACCGTTGCTTGCCTGGGTCACAATGGTATCTGCATCAACAGTACTGGGCACGGAACGAAGGTTCACAACATCCTTAGGTGTAACAGATTCCTGCACGGAGTCAAAGCGCATGGTGGTATCTCCATTCAGGGGATCCTGGACTGTGGGCTGATCATCCGGCTTAACCGCTGGATCATTGGCTGCATTCTGGGTAGGTATCGGTGTCTGCTCTGCTTCAGGCGAGGCTGTTACATCCAGGCCCGCTCCTTCCGTCACCACAGACTCGGGAAGCTGATCATCCGGTAATTGCACCTCCGACGACTGCTCATCCAACGATGTGGTATCTCCACCTTGCATTTCCGTAGATTCCGTTGGAGAATCTGTAGTCACCACAGATGGATCTGTGGTCGTACTGTCCGATGTCGAACCACCGTCCTTGTGTGCAAAAAACCAAAGTACGGCAACGATAACAGCTGCCAGGACCACCAGACCGGCAAAGATCAGAGTCATTTTCCAGGGCTGCATGGGCTCAGGCTCATCCGTCAAGTCAGGCTCATCCGTCAAGTCGTCCTCCCAGTTGTCTTCCAGCGAATTCCGCTCCTCATCCAGATCTATATCTTCATTTTTGCGATCAGTTTTATTTTCATCCATCACGCCACTCTCCCATCATGCCGTCGATTCATTATCCGCCATGCTGCCGTACACCCATAACACTGCCGACCCTCGCGGCATTCGCCAAATATGTGTGCAAACATCTAAACCAAGTGACATGATTCCTGCTCATTGCCCGCGGTAATAAATCATATAGCATTTTTTCTGCATGTCTACTGAACTTTACCTGCGTCGTACTTTTCGCTCTGCATGCGGATCAGCTCTGCGTCATCAAAATAGTTGATCTTCATGGCACTCTTCACCTCGGACAATGTCTGTGCCGCCACCTCCCTGGCTGTGTCACTGCCTTCTTTCAGCACCTCGTACACAGCAGGAATATCCTTCTCCAGCTCCTTCCTGCGGGTACGAATGGGCTCCAGGATCTCCTGCATCACGTTGTTCAGGAATTTCTTCACCTTCACATCTCCCAGGCCGCCCCTCTGATAATGGCCCT
Organism: Acetatifactor sp.; assembly: GCA_022511385.1. GTDB lineage: Bacteria > Bacillota > Clostridia > Lachnospirales > Lachnospiraceae > Acetatifactor. The sequence continues at coordinate 2,670 of JAFLRN010000005.1, read as the reverse complement.
TCAGCTCGTCCAGATTCGCATACTCGGGCAGATACCGCTCAAAGTGCTCCTGGCGGCAGAAGGCATCCAGATAGGTGAATACCGTATTGCCTTCCAGATGTCCGGGGTCACTGACCTGAAGATGCAGGGGATCCGTGTACATGCTCATGATCTTTGTGCGCACCTCGTCGGCGGTGTCCGCCAGATAGATGCAGTTTCCAAGGGATTTGCTCATCTTGGCCTTGCCGTCGGTGCCGGGCAAACGCTTGCAGGCATCGTTCTCCGGCAGAAGGGCCTCAGGCTCCACCAGCACGGGCGCATAGACCGTGTTGAACTTGTGTACGATCTCCCTTGCCTGCTCGATCATGGGAAGCTGGTCGTCTCCCACAGGCACCGTGGTTGCCTTAAATGCTGTGATATCGGAGGCCTGGCTGATAGGGTAGGTAAAGAAGCCCACCGGAATGCTGGCCTCAAAGTTGCGCAGTTGAATCTCGTTCTTTACGGTGGGATTCCGCTGGAGCCTTGCCACAGTCACCAGGTCCATGTAATAAAAGGTCAGCTCACAGAGCTCGGAGATCTGGGACTGGATGAACAGGGTGGATTTCGCTGGGTCCAGGCCGCAGGACATATAGTCCAGCGCCACCTCGATGATATTCTGGCGCACCTTCTCCGGGTTCTCGATATTGTCCGTCAACGCCTGGGCATCGGCGATCATGATAAAGGTCTTTTTGTATTCTCCTGAATTCTGCAGTTCTACGCGTCTGCGGAGCGAACCAACATAGTGGCCAACATGGAGCCGGCCTGTGGGGCGGTCCCCGGTCAGTATGATCTTGTCTTTCTTGTCCATTGTTCCATTGCCTTTCTGTTCAATTTTACCTTTCCATATCTTAACATAACCTAGAAAATTCTGCAATGTGCTGAAAAATTAGTAGAACTGATCAATTCCGCTTATCCACGCCGGTGTCTGCAAATATTTCGCTACCTTCTTCCTTCCCGGCATTGATATATCAGTTATCAAAGTTATCTGTTTTTATTTTTTCCCGTATCTCTTGTGCGTTCATTCTCAGATACTTATATTCCGAATGTTCTGCTATTTCCAAGTAATAACATAGTTTTTGTGAACGAATTTGATGCAAGACGTGGAGAACCATGATTTTTTGATATTCATCATTCTCATACTTATTTCTGTTCCAAAAATCTATTGCATATGCTTCCGCTTTTTCAGGATAAATGTCAGCTAATGCTTCCAAAGCTAATCGTTCAGTATATTCATCTTCAACAGCAAGAAAATCATAAACTAATTCATGAATATTATCATTCCCATTGTAATTACTTAAATTTTTTGCAAATTGCCATTTAGCGTTTGTATAATGTGTTTTTAAACTACATCTACACAATAACGAAAACCACTCATTGTGATCTGTTAATTCATCTATAATGGTTTCACACTCATTATCTCTGGCAATAACATATAATAAGTCATCAATCATCTGTTCAGTAGCACTTGCAGCTGAACATTTTTCTATAATATTCAGGGCACTCGAAATCATTTCTTTAAATTCATAGCAATAACACCATTCTCCATTGTCGTTTTCTTCTGTTATTTCTGGATAATAAGTTTTTGCCCATGATTTAAATATGTTTACTTTTGTATGTAATTTGTTTTCATAATCAGTTATATCCATATCCCTTTCCACCGTTAGCGACAGACACCATGGAGCTATCTTTTTTCAACATATATTTTTTTGCTCCGATTATCCGCCTCAAACTCATGGGAGGAAATACGAATCAATTGTGTTCCGACCGGGTAATCAATATACTTTAGAATATCCGGATCCAGATTGCATACATAACCTAACGGCACAAGGCTTACGTTTTTCACGTTATTAAGATAATTATCTTCTTCATTGCCGGCTAAAAGCTGCCAGCCGCTGTCATCACCGTCACGAGGTTCAAATCTGAGCATATATCCCACTTTATAGCCCTCTCTCAAAATCTTAGCTGAAACGATGGCGTTAAGGCTAAACAGCTTCCTTCGTTCTATGATTTTGGCATAGGCTTTTTCATTATTCTGAAATTCCGCAATATCATCTGCGCTCACATTAATATCGCTGTCAATCTGATCGATACCCTTGTCAAAAATCCTTTTGTCGTCAGCTTCCTTTTTTAACATAACCGCCAAGTTGATCATTTCCTGTTCTGTTATGTTTATAGAGGTTTCGATTTTTTGGGCGAGCGTATTTCCTTTATCTCCATAGATAAGGATTAAAACTTTTCCGTCAATATAAAGTGTAAGCTTTACAGCCCCCAAATTCTTCTCATCATTGTAAAAGACCATAAAATCAGAAATATGCTCATTTACATACCAGTCAAACTCTGTGCCGTTCTTGCCATTCATATAATAGATATTGCCGTTTTCCTCCAAGTCATCGCCTTGAACATCAGGCAGATATTCACTTATGCTTTTATTTATCATTTCCTTGATCTCTAATAATACTTTGTGCATAATTTTGCCCCTCTTTCATAGATACCTTTTTCAATTTCTCCTGAAAAACTTCATCCGTCCTAATTTTTTCCTTAGTCCGGTTCCGCGCCGCCACATCCTCAGAGTTTTTTCTTTCCATGTTGTGATTCCGTCATACATTCTTCTTGAAAATATTATCGTTATTTTCAATCCTGTGCATTGCATGC
>JAFLRN010000049.1 GCA_022511385.1 Acetatifactor sp. | reverse complement strand
TTTTAATTTATTTCTTAAAAAGAACTTGACAAACATTAGCAAGATTTGTCTCTATTTGAAATAACAGGATCAATCAAACCATTGGCTTCGCTTGATACTTTATTCTTTCATATAATTCCAAAGATCAACTGCTTTGTACAATGAACGCCGAGCACTTAAAATTGTGCCGCATTTTGTTTCATAAATGTCACAAATGCAATCTTTTCCTAATGCTCCATACATGAGACAGCGTTTTTCGTTGCTATCAATATCAAAGCACTCAATAATCGGCATATTTCCAGTTACATTCTTTGGCAGCACACAGATTCTGTTTTCAGTCCATTTCATTACATGACCAAAGTGGCAGGGATATTTTTCGGCTTGCAATGTGTTGATATTCAGCACTGTCAGTTCTGCCTCTGTAACTCCTCTGGTAATATATTCAGGGCGCGTCTGGAATGCCACCTTATGATCTCCAACAGGAATAAGATCCTCTGTCATGAAACCTTCCGGAATATATATTTTCCTGAATTGAAAATCTCTCTTGAAAAGGGAACGGATCTTTTCCCATTTATAAATGGAGAGTTGTAGATACAGATATAATGTATTATCCAGTACGAAAAACTTCGGAAACAGACGTACATCCCCGCTGTCCAGTTCCAATACCTTTTCCATGGAAGCGGCAAACTGATCCGAATTCTTTATATGATACACACTGTTTTTGTCTGAAACAAATAAATCATTTTCAAACCAGATCATAGCTGACCAATCAAGATGTTCCCCCTCATAAACGCAACGCCAGTTTTTGATAGTATTTATATCTTTTCCTATCAAGACCTTTTTGTTTTTATCAGACAAATATCCTTGTTCATTCACTGTATTATTCTGTATGATTACAGCATAAGTGCCATCCTCATTTCTTGCTAACCTTCTCACACACAATCCCAAATCCGGACTTTGTACAGGCGGCCAGGAACCAATATTAAGTGAAGCCGAATCAAACTTTCTCTCAGCGCCAAACTGCATATAATCCAGCCATAATGTGTCATCAAAACACTTTATCACAAGATTTGTTGTAAACCCTTCCGATAATGTAAATTTCTCGCAGGGAAGACGCTTTGCTAAGTCAATTCTTTTAGCATTGCTTCCCAATTTACGTCCGGATTGTTTTTTCAGCATTCCTCTTTTCTTTTGCTGCTTTAAAGCTTTCTTAAATTCTTCTTCGTCCTCAACCGGAATAATAATTAAAGCATAGGAATCACTATCTGTATTAATTTCGTATAATAATAAATTCAACATAGACAATTCTTGTCCCAAAGCGTTGATGAAATCTTCCGTAGCCTCCGCGGCATAGTTTTCTGCCAGTTCATCATAGTTCTTCTGTAAAAGTTCGGGATATACTGTCTGATATGTTTCCCGAACGGCATATAATACATCTTCGCTTTCGCTCTTCCAATCAATTTCTACGAGATTATTATCTTTTTCCATGCAGTCTGCTTGACCTCCTATTTTTAAGGCATTAGCAAAGATTATTTTCTTCATATCACATTACATTCTTTATAATTATTCAGGCATATGATGAAATCTCATTGTTTGTGTTTGAATTATATCACGCTGAAAAAATATACACAACATCCTACAAATACAATTTCCTTCCTATTATCAAAAACAAAATTATTCTTTCAGAAGTCGCATCTACAAAATGCAGTCACAAAAACCGCCGCAAAAGTGTAACACTTTCGCAGCGGTATTCATGAACTGAGATTTTTATTTCATTGTTTATCCCTTTATTTATTTTCCCTTATACGCAATGGCGTCAATCTGCACCTGTAATCCCTTCTCGCCACCCTGATGCGCAAACTCTGTGGCTATGGTCTTTCTTGCCGGATATTTCCCTTTAAAACGCTCCGCAAATACCTTTTCCATAGCCGGAATGTTCCAGGGATCCTTCATCAGCACATCCACCTTCACTACGGATTCTAACGTAAGTCCCACTAACGCAAGGCGCGCTTCCATATTGTCCAAGGCTCCCTGTACCTGAGCCTCTACGCTTTCTCCTACGTTACCTACACAGAAATTCAGAAACACCCAATCTCCAGCTTCCACCACTTCTGAATAAGCGCAGTCATTGGCAAACCTGTCATCCAGATTCCTTCTGATAATCTCTCCCATATAACAATGTCCTCCTTATGAGTTTTGTTAAATCCATTTTTCTGCTGCTATCAGAGAAATGCTGCCAATGAACCCACCTTAGGCTAAACCTCCTCATTACTTTAACACATCCTGGCTGACCCCCTCATCCGGCACCGGTTTCTCCGCAGCAGCCTTGAAGCCCTGAACCGCCTTCGCCGCCTGGGGAATGGGAATATTGGTCCCCGCCCCCGCCACACAGCCTCCGGGACAGGCCATGCCCTCTATCAGGCAGCCATTTTTCTTTCCGGCCTTGGCAAGCAGCAATATTTTCCGGCACTCCGTCAGACTCTCCGCGTGCTCAATCTTTACCTCCGTCCCCGGATAATAGGTCTTAATGCACTCTTCTATGGCGCTTGCCACACCTCCGGCCACGCCGTAGCCCCTGCCCGCTCCTGTAGCATCCTGCAAAGCGTCCATGGCCTGGATTTCCTCCAGCAATATCCCTTTGGCCTCAAACATACCCGTCAATTCTTCAAAGGTGATCACAAAATCCACATCCGAGCGTACCGTACGCCTGCTGGCCTCCAGCTTTTTGGAAGCGCACGGCCCAATGAACACCACGGAAGCATCCGGGTGGTCGCGCTTGATGATCCGGGCTGTTGCCACCATGGGCGTCAGTTCATTGCTGATCTTGTCTATAGTCTCCGGGAACAGATGCTTCGCCATCACAGACCAGGAGGGACAACAGGAGGTCAGTGCAAAGGCCTGGTTCCCCGTGGCAACCTCCTTCACATAATGCTCCGCCTCCGCCATACAGCCCATATCCGCGCCCAGCGCCGTCTCATACACATCTGCAAATCCCAGCTCCTTTAAAGCTGTCTTAAACATGTCCGGGGTTACATTTGGACCGAACTGCCCAGCAAAGGCCGGCGCTACCTGTGCAATGATTTTCCGCCCGGACTGCATGGCGCGGATCAGTTGAAAAATCTGGGATTTATCTGCAATGGCGCCAAAGGGACAGCTGACCATGCACTGTCCGCAGGACACGCACCTTTCGCTGTCGATACAGGCGCGGTTAAATTGATCGGACTTGATCGCATCTACGCCGCAAGCCGCCTTGCAGGGTCTCTCCTTATGACAGATAGCGTCATAAGGGCAGATCTCCTTGCACTTGCCGCAGTGAATACATTTCTCCTGGTCGATGACGGATTTTCCATCCACCATGGATATAGCATCTTGGGGACAGACACTGTGGCAGGGATGGGCCAGACAGCCCATACAGGAGCTTGTTACCTCATAACGATTTTCAGGGCATGCATTACACGCCGAAGGAATCACCTGCATCAGGGGCGGCTCATAATATTTCTCGTCAATATTGCTCTCCTCCAGGCCCTCCGTCAGGTGTCCCGGATGGTCCCTGTTTTCCGGCCGCAGACTCATTCCCATAGCAAGCCTGAGCCTCTCACGTATAATGGCGCGGTCACGGTAAACGCTCTCCCAGTACTGGGATTGCTCATAATTCACAATTTTGTATGGCAGAGCTTCCATATCGTCCTTTAAGTTGGTGGAGTTGTAGGCTAGATTCGCCACTTCCTTAAAAACCCTTCTCCTGCGCTGTCTCACAGGAGTGTCAATTCCTCTCATACCGCTCATAATAATCTTTTGCCTTTCAGAATGATATTTTTTTAACAATTACAGTTTTATTAAAGCACATCTGAGAAATAAAATCAAGGTTATGGAAGAAATTGCACAGCTTTGTCGTTACTTTTCACACATCAGTTATGCAAGTGACGCTTTTTTCAATACCATCCGGTATACCATTTGGTGCCCAGTATTTCGTATCGGTCCCGTTGCCTTTGATAGTTCTCCACAGTTGTCTGCTCTCTGTTTACTTCATATTCCGTTATACTGTCCGCATCCAGAATATTGTCCGATGTATAGGGCACATCATAGCCATCATAGAATAACTCCGGTGTTGCAAGCAGTACCTCTTCTCTGTAATAATAATTTCCGATGTCCTGGCTTACAGAATAGTATGACGCTGCTTCTTTAAAAACTGTCCCGTCGCATTTATAAATATATCCTCCGGAGGCGTAGCCGCCAAAGCCTCCGTAACCCCCTTGAAGTCCTGGCAGCACCTGCCCTGTCTCCCGGTCATACCAAAGCACGGCATAGTCCCCCCGCGCGGATCCGCCGCACTGATATCCGGAGAGAATCTGCACTGCCCGGTCATTCTGCAGTTGATAAAAAGCGCTGGAGGAAAGTGGAAAATTCGTGTAGCTATATGGTTCCTCGTTATAAAACAAAATGGGGGCATCACAGCCGTCCACGGCATACAAACGGAATTGGGGCCATGAACATGACCCTATTCCCCAGTCCCAGACGTCCTGTTCTTCAGACATCCGATGGCTCATGCGCTCCATAAAAAGCTGGTTATAAGCCGTAATCCTGGGGGTGATGGCGTTTTTCAACAGGGCTCCGCCTATTCCCATAACGTCCACCTCTGTTGGGCCGGTCTTCACAATGGCTTTATTACTGTCAGACCCATATCTGCCTCCAATACTGAGGTTTGGTTGTGTGTAAACATCCCTGATATAATCAAAATACTTTGCATCTACACGTTTTCCGCTGAGCGTAACATACCTGGTGCCCTTCCTGGTGCCCTTCTCCCGTTCAACCTCATAACATTGCCCGGTCAGAGTGATATATTTACAGTCAAGGGCCTGGTACAGAAGTTCATTCTGTGCATTATATAAGCTGGCCTTCCCATCCTTCCAGAGGGCCATGGCTCCATTCTTATAAAGACGCACCTCTTCATACTCTATAGGCCTGACCAGATTGCCCTCCCTGTCAATGACACCGTACATTCCATCCTGCATCACCCAAGCATGACCGTTCACAAAGTCTCCCACATCCTCATATACCATGGGAATTTTAAGGGTCATATCCACAGTGTTCAGAAATCCTGATTTCCCATCCTTTTTCACCTTCAAAAGTTCATCATTCATAACACTGTAATAATAGCATTTAATATAATCATATTCTCCACAGGGAACTATCACGTTTCCTTGCAGATCCAATATTTCATATGAATTTTCTTCTTCCTGCTTTATCACCAGATACCTCATATCCCCCACGATCCCAAACCAGTATCTGCCATCCAGTTCAAATAACACCGTGCCTGAAGCATCCGCCAGATATTCCTTCCCCTTCTTGTACAAACGGAAAATATCCCTTCCTGCTTCACTTTTGTCATAGATGTCAGAAATGCTCTCTCCCTCCAACAAAAGCCTCCAGCCACCCATACCGACACCCTTGTCATCTGGCCCATACAGATAGTCCAGCCCATCTTTTTCCGCCATGATATATCCTTCCTCAAAGCTAACATCTTCATAGACCACGGGTATGATCTCCTGCCCCAGGGTGTCAATCACACCGAAGCGGTTTCCTACACGTATCTTTGCCACTCCGCCATGAAAATAATCTGCGTCATCATAAACTGGCTCAATAACCACTGTGCCTGTATTGTCAATATATCCGTATTTTCCGTCTAAGCTGAAATAGGCCAGCCCCTCCTGAAAAGAACTGACACTGTCACAGTCCAGGTAAAACACAGGCTCTCCGTTTTTGTCCATAAAGCCGTAATTATCCCCTTTGGCAAAATAGGCCAGGCCCTCCACAAAGGGTGTGGCATAATCGTAGATAAATTCCAGCGCTGTGCTCCCACTTTTATCAATAAAGCCATATTTCCCATTCATACATACGCAGGCAAGTCCTTCGTTGAAGGGAGACGCCTCTTCATAGACAAAGGGTGTGATCTCCTCCCCGGTATCCCTCAGAAAACCATACCTGTCGCCTCCAATGTCATCCACATAAACGCAATATATTCCCTCTGAATCCATCACGTAATCAACCCATCTGTTATTTACTTCCGTGATAATGGGATATTCCGTTACGTGCTCCTGCTGCTTGGCTTCTGCTTTTTCAAACTGTGATGCTTCATTACTCTCTGACTGTCCAGCCTGTTCTAACTCTTTTCTTTGGCTGCCGTCTCCATCTGTTTCCTCAGTCCCAGTAACTTTTCCTGACTTGTACGCTCCGCCACTCTGTCCGCCACAGCCCGGCAGTACCAGTATCAACACCGAAAATAACAGTATCGCAATTCTCATAAAACGCTTATAACGATTCACTCTGTTTTCCTCTTTTCACACGTCGTTTGTGACGGGAACATCTTCTTCCTTATTCCGCTCACCGAAAAAATATAGCAGAAAATTCCATCATAGCTGCAACATTTTTACATCAAATCTACCAAGCTTTTGAAATTATTTACATTTTTATACTTTTTACCAAAAAATAATTGTTAATTTCTCCAAAATATATTATGATATATACAAAGAGGAACATTTATCCACTTTACTATTCAGGATAACCTACGATACAAGCTTGATAAGCAACGCATATTGCGGAATGGAGTACTGCCATGGAAGGTCTGAGAAATATTACCGAAGAAGATGTGGAACAACTATTAAACAGTATATTGCCTACTATGCCAAACATATGCTCCTGCGACATATGCAGACTGGATATGGCTACCTATGCACTGAACCGACTGAAGCCTAACTATATCCGCTCGGACAAGGGTGCGCTTTTCCATAAGGTCAGCGTCTCGGCACCAGAGGCAAGAACCGAGATATTGGCGACAGTTGTCAATGCGATCAATACGATTGGTGAGCATCCCAATCACGACTAAATATTTCGCGATGCCGTTCTATCGCACCCAAACCAAAAAAGATTTCAATCGAGTAGGAGGAAATTTCCGCCGGGCGGAAATTTCCTCCTACTCGATTCTGTTTACCAGCTCTTGATAAAGGTGTTTATGTAATTGTCCAAACAATTTCTGATGACCCTTATTGCCTCCTCCCGGTCGCCTTTCTCGTTCACCGCAGTGGTCTTGTTCTCCAGGCTCTTATAAACCGTAAAGAAATGCTCCATCTCCTCCACCACATGGGGCGGCAGCTCGGTAATGTCCTTGTAGTTATTGTAATAGGGGTCATTAAAAGGAACTGCAATGATCTTTTCATCATTCTTTCCGTTATCCAGCATGGAGATCACTCCGATGGGATACGCCCTCACCAGCGTCATGGGCTGCACGGGCTCCGAACAAAGAAGCAGCACATCCAGAGGATCCCCGTCGTCGCCGTAGGTCCGGGGGATAAACCCATAATTCGCGGGATAATGCGTGGAAGTATGTAAGATACGGTCCAGGATCAAAAGTCCCGTGTCTTTGTCCAGCTCATATTTATTTTTACTGCCCTTGGAAATTTCAATCACACAGATAAAATCCGTGGGCGTTACCCGCTGGGTACTGATACTGTGCCAGATGCTTCCGTTTAATTCCTTCATGATATCCTCTTTTCTGAGATGTTATTCCACCTCGATGTCCTCAAAAATCACAGGCAGCTTTGCTTTTAATTCCTCTAACAGAGGAATCGTCACCTCCCGCATCTGGGGATGTGCTGTCTTTTCTGTACGCAGCTTAAAGAAATTCCGCCATTCCCGATAGTTTGCAGTGACGGTAAGCTCCGTCTTGGTGCTGTTTGGCAGCACGGAACGGGCGATCTGGGGCGTGGCGCCCAGCTCCAGCAGCTTCATGTAATGCTTCTCCGCCGCCAGCATGGCCTCCCGCCACTCCGCCACAATGGCCTCGATGGCGTCCCCATCCATTTCTTTCATCTTATTGTCCAGCAGGATACCGTCCTCAATGTCAATAAAGTTGACTTCGCTCCCAAACTTGTCAAGGGAGTAATTGACATATCTTGTACTCTCCTGGGCAAAGGAGGCTATCCTGTGGCGCACGATCTCGTGGGAGACGCCCCTGTCCACCGTAAATTTTACCGACAGGGTGGAATGCTCCAGCATGGCCTCATGTCCCCTGCTTATCAACATCTTCACGAACTTCTTTGCACTCTCGCCGTCCTCGGTGATATTGCCCTCGCTCTTATAGCAGACCCGCCCGATTCTCTCAATGTGCTGCAATTCCTGAAGCCCATTCTCCGAAATGGGGGTCAGAATCTCATATCCTGATTTCAAACACTTCATGGGTTGCTTGCCTTTCTTGCTTTTTCATTGTGTTATGTATTTTACTGAAATCGTTTAAACAGAAATCTTGCTGTGTCACTGTTTTTATTTTACACCAAATCAGTTTATAAAACAAGACCGCAGACGAATCTCTCCTCCTGCCTGCAGCAGTCTACGTTACTTTTCACACATACCCCTTACGAGTGACGGCCTACCCTCTCACCTGACCGCTGCTGCAGACCATATAATACTCTATCCTCTTACCTGGCCATTGCCGCAGACTATATACTTATATGAGGTAAGCTCCCGAAGCCCCATGGGGCCTCTGGCATGCAGTTTCTGGGTGCTGATACCGATCTCTGCTCCAAAGCCGAACTCAAAGCCGTCCGTAAAGCGTGTGGAAGCATTCCAGTAGACGCAGGCCGCATCCACTTGATTTAAAAATTTTTCAGCCGCCTCTGCATTTTCCGTCACGATACAGTCGGAATGCTTTGTGTTGTACCGATTGATATGGGCGATGGCCTCCTCCAGGGAATCCACTGTTTTTAAAGAGAGGATGTAATCTAAATACTCGGTACCGTAATCCTCCTCCGTGACAGGAGTGCAGTCTGGCAAAATCTCGCGTACTTTCTCATCTCCCCGCAGCTCCACGCACTTTTCTTCCAAAGCACTTTTCAGTTTCGGAAGAAAGGATTCCCTGACCGCGCTGTGCACCACCAGGGATTCGCAGGCATTGCACACGCCAATTCGCTGGGTCTTGGCATTAAAGACGATCTGTACCGCCATATCAAGATCAGCATCTTTGTCCACGTACACATGACAGTTGCCTGTGCCGGTCTCAATGACGGGAATCATACTATTCTCCACCACACTTCGGATCAATCCGGCGCTTCCTCTTGGGATCAGCACGTCCACGTATTCCTTCAGCTTCATAAACTCCACAGTGACAGCCCGGTCCGTATCTTCAATGAGCTGCAGCACGTCACCGGGAATCCCCTGCTCCAGAACAGCCTCCCTAAGCACCTTCACGATGGCTGCATTGGAGTGGAGCGCGTCGCTTCCACCCTTCAGGATCACGGCATTTCCCGTTTTAAAGCAAAGTCCGAAGGCATCGGCTGTCACATTAGGCCGGGCCTCGTAGATAATGCCGATGACTCCCAGAGGTACACGGATCTTTCTGATCTTTAAGCCGTTTGGCCGCTCGAATTCCTCCATGCACTCGCTGATGTAGTCCGGCAGAGCCGCAATTTGTTCCAGTCCCTCCGCCATGGCCTGTATCCTTTGGATACTTAGCTTCAGTCTGTCCTGCAGCCCCTGGCTCATGCCATTCGCCCGGGCATTTTCCATATCCCTGCCATTGGCCGCAAGGATTTCCTCACTTCGCTCTATCAGGCGCTTTGCTGCCAAAAGCAGAGCGCTGTTCTTGTCCTCAGCGGACAGGCTCTGCAGTGTCAGCTTCACCGACGCAGCCCGTTCTCCCATCCCACGCAGATCCGTCATTGAAAACCGCTCCTTCCCATCTCATTTCTTAAATTCTATGTATGGCACTCTATCATATACTATGTCATATTTCTATGCCCCTGTACCTTTTATGCCTTTGTACCTTTTATGCCTTTGTATCTTCTATGCTCTTGTATCTTTACTGTCTCTATGATTTCCATGAGATTTTCATTCTATTTTCCATTCTCATTCTATTTCCATGAGATCACAATTCTATAACTCAAATCCCTTGCATTACAGGCAGATAACCTGATAAGGCTTTATATCGCCCTCCCTTTCAGGAATTTTCTCTACCATCTGGCACTGAAAGCCCACCGCAATAGTTCGCAGCTGGAGCGCCTCTTTGTCCGCCAAAAAAGAATCATAAAATCCCTTTCCGTATCCCAGCCTGTTTCGAAAGCCATCAAATGCGACGCCTGGCATCAAAAGCAAGGTTCTGCCTGCGTCCTCTGCCCTATACTCATACTTTTCCGACATGCCCGTCGGCTCAGGAATGCCTTTGTATCCCTCTAAAAGTTCAGACAGCGCTGTCACTCTATAAAAATGCATGTCAGCTTTGTAAAAATGCATGTCAGATTTTCCTGACGAAGTTATCACTTTTGGGACATACACTTTCTTTCCCTGCCGTATAGCCTCACATAGCAGCTCATTAGTATCAATCTCACTTCCAAAACTTACAAAACAGAGAAAAATATCCGAACCGTAGAACCACTGATGACCCAATATCCGCTCCGTCATCAGGAGGGAGCCACGGCGGCGCTCGTCGGGACATAAAGCATCCCGGGTCCTCAGCGCCTCTCGCCGGAGCCTGCGCCTAATCTCCTGTATTTCTACGCTGTCCTCTCCTGTCAGAGTTTTTTCTCTGTCCGATGTTTTGTTTTTCGCATCGGAGATTGCTTCCGATCCTTCCTTTATGACCTTATCGCTTATTTCCATACTTGTCCTTCAGCTTTTCCCTGGATCCGTCAGGATGCTGTACCACGATGCTGTCCAGCTGGCTCTTCATATTTGCCCGGATGCTCTCCACATATTCTTTCCGAAGGCGTGCCTGTTCCTCTTTCTCTTCCTCGCTTAGGCCCTCCGCCTGGGATTTGTGATACAGCTCGTTTATTCGGGCAATCCGCTCCTCCATATTCATACCGATCACCAAACCTTTCCTGCAACTTCCTAAATTTGCCGCCTGAGGGAAATTTTCTATTTCTTATGCAAATCACTTAAGAAACCGGGGAGATCAAAGCTCTCATCCCTTTTTGCCACAAACAGTGTCCCCTCCTGACCGCCGTCCAGTATCCTGTGCAGCACACCGATATCACGGCTGTTGGCGATGACCATGTCCACGTTCGACTTGGTGGCGATCCTCGCGGCGATCAGCTTGGTGTTCATACCCCCGGTGCCTACACTGCTCCCAGTGCTTTCCTTTCCCATACCCATCAGTTCGTCCGACAGTTCATCAACCTGGGAAATAAATTCTGCATTGGGATTTTTCCTGGGATCGTCTGTGTAAAGGCCGTCAATATCAGATAAAAGGATCAGCAGATCCGCCTCCACCAATGCCGCCACCACCGCGGACAGCGTATCGTTGTCTCCAAACTCAATCTCGTAAGTGGCAATGGTATCATTTTCGTTTACAATGGGAATGGCCCCCATCTGAAGAAGCTCCGAAAAGGTGTTATGAGCATTGTACCGGTTCAGATCATCTACAATAGTGTTCTTTGTCATCAAAATCTGTGCTGCCACTTGATTGTACTCCGCAAAAAGCCTCTGATATGTCATCATCAGCCTGGCCTGGCCCACTGCAGAACATGCCTGCTTTACTGCCAAAGTCTCCGCCTGACTGTCCACCCGCATATCCTTCATATTCAGAGCATTCTTCCCAGCTGCTATGGCGCCGGAGGTAACGAGGATCACTTCCTTGCCCTGGTTCCTGATATCGCTGAGCTCACGCACCAGCTTCTCCATACGGATGTAGTCCATATCTCCCGTCTCCCTGTGTGTCAGGGAGGAAGATCCAATCTTCACCACGATCCGCTTCTTATCCTTCATCTGTTCTCTCAAAGTACTCATCTGTTCTTTCCGCCTGTCCGCGCGAATAAATGCGCCTGTTATATCTTCCATATTTTACTTTATTTTAACGGCCGCGTCAATCATTACAGCCAGGCATATATTCCGCTGCAATAGCCTCCGCCACCCGCAGACCGTCCATGGCCGCCGAGGTGATTCCCCCAGCATAACCTGCACCCTCACCGCAGGGATACAGTCCCCGGATGACGGACTGAAGACTCTCATCCCGACAGATTCTCACCGGCGAGGAGGTTCTGCTCTCCACTCCTGACAACACGACATCCGGTCTGTCGAAGCCCCTGATCTGCCTGCCAAAGGCCATCATTCCCTCCACAAAAGCCTCGTTGCAGGCCTTCGGCAAGATCCGGCTCACATCCGCCCAGACATAGCTGCCCTTACACTGAGGCTTAAGTATTTCTCCGCTGACATCCCCCTCGCCTACATTATTTCCAACTGCTCCATACGGGGTAACCGATTTGTCTTGGGTGGATGCACTGCCCTGAACAGCTGTTTCGCCGCCCTGTTCCAGAACCACGCGCTCCCGAAACTCCCCATACCGTTGAACTGGTATTCTACCCTTTCCCAGCTCAAAAGCCTTCTCCTCCAGCTGCCTCTGAAAATCAATTCCCGCCAGTGGATGATCGGATCCGAAATCCTCCGGCGTCACTGACACGATCACCGCGCTGTTGGCATTTCTTCCTCCCCGCCCGCTGTAGCTCATGCCGTTCACCGCGGTCCTGCCCTTTTCTGAGGAAGCGTTCACCACATACCCTCCCGGACACATGCAAAAGGAGTACACGCCCCTGCCGTTTGAAGCTTGTGCCGTCACTTTATAAGGAGCCGCTCCCAGCGCTCCCGGATCAGCCTTACCATACTGGCATTCATTGATCATAACCTGGGGATGTTCCACCCGAAGCCCTACCGCAAAGGCCTTTGCCTCCATGGGAACTCCCTTCTCATAGAGCATGGCAAAGGTATCCCGGGCGCTGTGGCCGCAGGCCAGCACCACCTGGCTGCAAGGTAACAACTCCTCTTCATTGATGATCACTCCTGCCACCCGGCCCTCCCGGGTCTCGATTCCCGTCATACAGCTTGAGAACCGAACCGTTCCTCCAAGCCGGATAATCTCCCTGCGCATTCTGCCCACCACCTGGCAGAGCACATCCGTGCCGATATGGGGCTTGGCATCATAACATATGCTCTCCTTTGCGCCAAACCGCACAAGCGTCTCCAGAATTGCACTGTTTCTGCCATCCCTATCCTTCACCAGGGTATTCAGCTTTCCGTCGGAAAAGGCTCCTGCGCCGCCTTCACCGAACTGCACGTTAGAATTTGGCGCAAGCTTCCCTGTCTCCCAGAACCGCTCCACATCCTCCTGTCTCTCCTCCACACACTTCCCCCGTTCCAGCAGAATGGGCCGATAGCCGTGGAGAGCAAGAAAATATCCGCAGAACAGCCCGGCAGGCCCCATTCCCACAATAACCGGGGCATGCTCCTGCCTCTTTTTACCCGGCTCCGGGAAATGATATACCACTGGCTCCGCCAGGCTCACCAGATTCTCCCTGCCACGGAATTTTCTAAGAACGCGCTCCTGGTTTTTCACCTCAACATCCAGCGTGTAGTTATAAAAAATCTGAGGCTTCTTTCTTGCGTCTATGGATTGCCTCACAATCCGTACGCTCAAAATATCCGTTAGGGGCACCTGCAGTACCTCTGCAGCTCTTTTGTCCAGCCGTACGTCCTGCTCCGTTCCAGCCTTTACCTGATTCAAACGCAGCATAGGCTCACCTCTCCCTAGAGGCAGCCATAGCTGCCAGATACCCACTGCTCCATGCCCACTGCAGATTGTAACCGCCGCACCTGCCATCCACATCAAGTATTTCCCCTGCAAAATAGACCCCAGGCGTCTTTGTGGATTCCAACTGGTCTGTGACTTCTGCCAGTGGAACGCCTCCTGCACAGACCTGTGCACTGTCATAGGAATGACTTCCTGTTACATGCAGCTTCCACTGCCGGCAGAGCCCATAGACCTTCTTCACCAGCTCCGGATCGGCCTCACGGATACTTTCACCGGGCTTTAGACCCGCCAGTCTGATAAACAGCATCATCAGCTTTTTATGGAGCATACCGGTAAAATACTCCTCCACAGTCCGCCCATCCTGTAACAAAAGATTCCTGGATATACGCAGCTGCTCGTAGACCTCGGGACTGTAATCCGGCAGAAAATCCACCTGAATCTCTACTTCCTCCCGGGCTGATAATATGTAATTCACCTGTCGGCTTACCTGAAACACCGGTATGCCTGACAGACCATAATCCGTAAGTTGCAGCTCCCCTCGCTCCACAGCAACACAATCTGAACCGGAATAGACTGATATCTGCGCCTCGGCTCTCACCCCAGCCACGCTCTTCAGATAATTTTCCCTGCACCTTAGCTGCACCAACGCCGGCACCAGCGGCGTCACGCTGTGTCCAAGCTGTCTGGCCAGTTCAAAGCCGCTTCCATCCGATCCTGTTTTGGGCGCAGCTTTGCCTCCACAGGCCATGATAACATGATCGAACACAAAGCTTCCGCCGCTGCCCGACACCCGTATTTTTCCTGTCTGACTGTTCCGCTCTACCGAGTCCACCTTACAAT
This sequence comes from Acetatifactor sp., assembly GCA_022511385.1. GTDB lineage: Bacteria > Bacillota > Clostridia > Lachnospirales > Lachnospiraceae > Acetatifactor. The sequence continues at coordinate 5,651 of JAFLRN010000049.1, read as the reverse complement.
CCGTAACCTGATGCACGCCCAGCTCCCGCAGTTCATACCGCAGGGCGTCCTGCACTGCCGAGGCCTGTTCGCAGGCTGGATACAGATAACCGTTCTTTTCCTTCAGCACCACACCCAGCCCCTGAAAAAATGAAACCACTTCATCTGTGCCAAATCGATTCAAAAAAACCTGAAGCCTTTCCGGCTCACCACAGTAATACTCCGTCACATCCAGATTTCTGTTTCCCAAGTTGCATTTTCCGTTTCCGGTAGACAAAAGTTTTTTCCCAAGCCTTGTATTTCCCTCCAGCACCGTAACAGCTGCCCCCTGTCTGGCTGCTGTGATGGCCGCCATCATGCCAGCTGCGCCACCACCTATGATTCCGATCGTCATTTCAGGCATATTCCCCTCCTCCGCATATTCTCCAAACTTCTTCCATGAGATTGTTCCAAACAGTACACTAGTGTGCTGACACGTTCACTAGGAAGAATAAGTCTCCAGAAAATTATAGAGAGCTTCCTCATCCTCTATCAACATCATCTGAATAATTTCCTGCTGTAGCTCAAGCGGCAGAGAATTCAGCGCTATCTCCGTGTCAATATAAATGGTTGAACGATCCTCAAGATACACTCTCACCTTATTGTCATAGGCTGCCAGATAAAAACTGGAGCTGGGCTGGACATATCTGTAATTCATCCGGACCACCACCCTCTCCCTGGCGAAGGAAAGCACTTCCAGGCCAACAAAGCCTCTCTCCAGCTCCTTTAACGGTGGTGCCGCCGCATAAGTTTCCATGGCAGTCAGAAACTGTTCCCTGTTCATACCAACATATTTGCCAGGCAGGCTCCATGTGGTCTCCACCACTGTATGACGAAGAACATCCGTCTCCTCCAGCACATACTTGGTTCCCACATAGAGGGTCTCTGAAGCGGAAGAGACATATTGCGCCTCCTCCCCTTGAATCTCTGAATTCTCTGCCAATTCCGGGCTGCCTTCTGACTTCTGAGTACTGTCACTTCCCAAATCAGCAGGATTTTTCGCTGCCTTCTCTCCAGTCATGTCACCGCCCTGCGCAGCCGACTGTTCATTCCTCCAGAGCAGCCCGCTCTGGCCCGGGTAAAAATATTGGGTAACTTCCACTCCCACGTAAAAGCCAATGGCAAGCATGGTCAGCGGATATATAAAAAATAAGCCGATACCTTTTACAAATTTCATACTGTTCTCCTGGTCTTTGCAATCAGTATCAGCCAATTTTCTTTTTCTTATACATTTAAAAAATGTGTAACATCTGCCCCAGGGAACGAATCAGCTTTCCGCCGGGAATCACTTCCAGCTCCTGCTCACGGAAGTTCCGAAGGAGCAAAAGAGCCGCCCAATATAGAACAAAGCTCACCACCAGCGCCACTATCAGTGTCACTAAATCCCCCAGATGAGGTGTAAACAGCCTGCCAACCAGCGCACTGACTAAACCTGCTACAATGGCGGCCACAGCCGGTATCAGAAGCAGCTGCAGCCAGTCCGGCTGTGCGTGAATCTGTCTGTAGGCTAGCGCACCAAGCATAATACAGAGCACACCAAGACCCAGGAGCCCCGCATAGACAAGGGAAAGGATTCCCGTTCTCCCGGTATTGAGCAGCACAGTCACCGAAATCACATACACCACATCCGCAATTCCGACCGCACCCAGTACCAGCATTTTCCCGCCAAGCATACTGAGAAACCGGCCAAAGTACAATGTCACTGCCAGCAAGACCACCGCAAGGCTTCCTCCCTGCAGCATACGCTGTGCCGTCTCCGCCTGGCCGGCGCAGAAGCTCCTGGACAGCTGCGGTGCCATCACAGCAAGAAACACGGCGGCAAAGATTGCATGAACCATTCCGATATGGATACCGCTCTGGAAGATCGTCCGTGCAAAACGCTGCTCATCCTTCCTCAGACTGGTTACCGTCCTGCTGTTTACGGGAATCAGCGCCATAAGAACCAGCGCCGTACAGATACCGCACAATACCCAGTACACTGCCACGTAAACCCCGTATTGCTCAATCAGCACATCGCTTGTGTTTCGCTTTTGGAGAAACACAAGCCCCAGCGGAAGTGGCAGAAAAAGCAGCATGTTTGTCAGCCATTGCATGCCCCGGTTGGCCCACAGTATTCTGATACTGTCCGTAAAGGAATCCACAGAACGCATACCTTCCTGAGAAAAAGTACTTTTAAAATGTCTGCTCCCCCGATAGAGCAGAAAGAGAAGGATCACAACAAAAAGTTCTGCCACACTTATGGCAATCCCCACGCCAACACCGCCGTACATGGAAGAAAAATTATCCTCCGCCAGCAACCTGCTTACCTTGCCGCCGTAGTCCCCCAGCAGCCGGCCGAACAATATGCTGAAGCCAAGAATCAATATCTGCCGCAGAACGCCTGACACCGCCGTGGGCAGTTCCATACCCTCGCCCTGAAAATAGCCTAGAAGAACTGTGGATACAGCTCTCAGAAATATGGTTGGCGACAGCACCATGATCACAAAGGTACTGTACTGCAGCCGAAAGACCGAACGCGCAATCCAGTCGGCTCCGATCAGCAGCGCCAAGCTTCCGGCAAAACCGAAGGCCATCTGGAAAATCAACGAATTTCTGCGAAGCCTGGCCGCATTTCTGTGTTGTCCCTTCGAACTTCTGACTCTGATAAGCCTTCCCAGTGTATCCGCCAGATTACCGCCCACAATGATCCAGATAACCGTCAGCGCTTCCACTGCCGCAGCCGTATACGCCGCGCCGTTATAGCCCGTCATTCTCGCAACCACTGCAAGGGTGAGCAATGTCAATATCATTGATACAGCCTGTAGCTGTCTTCTCCTTACTTCCACCTGATTCATCCGCTGTCCCTCAATCACCCCTGGTGATCCCCATTGCTTCCAGTATCTTTTCCTGCTTTTGCTCCATCAAGCGTGCTTCCGCCTCCTCCATATGGTCATAGCCGCACAGATGAAACATACTGTGGGCCACCAGAAAGGCAAATTCCCTTAGGAGACTGTGTCCATAGCTTAGGGCCTGCTCCCGCATCCTGCCTACATTGATGCAGATATCACCCAGCAGAAGTTCTCCCGTGTCCGGATCAAAGTAATCCGCTTCTCTCTCTTCCGGTATCTCAAAGACACCCGCCTCTGCAAAGTCCAGATTAGGAAAGGATAGCACGTCCGTTTCCCGGTCTGTCTGCCGATACTCCCTGTTCAACTCCCGAATGCCCTGGTCGTCCGTAAGCAGAAGATTTACCGCAGCCTCGTACGGACACCCCTCGGCCTCCAGTACGCTCTCACAGACCTGCCGGGCCGTCTCCTCTATGGAAAAGGGAAAGTCTTCTCCCGTCTCATTCTCAACGCAAAAAGTCATAGTAGAGCTTTTCCTCCTTGAAAATCCGCTGCATCATACGAAATTGTTCTATCGTCACGCTGCATTGGTTGAAGCTTCCATCTGCCAGAAATCTTTCAAATATGGCATCAATCAACTGGTCATAATCCACTTTCTTTTTTGGTTCCTTCTGGATCATTTGGCTGATGGTGGCCACCACTGTATCGGCACAGATCAGTACCGCTGTCTCCTTAAGCCTGGGCCGCTTTCTGTTCTGCCAATAGTCATCCAGTATTTCCGCTGCCGTCGGCGGAAACTGGTTTTCCCCGCTCTCCTTCAGCAGATGGTAATAGCCCGCGCATTTCAGGGCGTCAACGTCCATCCCCAGCTGCTTTGAAATCCTCTCACAGAAATAGGTGGTGTGGATCGTAAGCATATACTTCTGCCTGTTCTTTTCTCTCAGTTCTACCAGCACAGGGTTTTCCGTATCGTTGATATCCAGATAGGTCTCCCGGTGCTGATACACCACCACGGAGGAAAAAACCTTCAGACATCCCAGCAGCAGGATGCTGCTGATGATCATGTTAACCGCAGGAATCACAAACATCTCAAAATCCGGCCTGGCATTAGCCGTCAGAACGATGCTGGCTGTCTCACAGACCAACAGGCAGAGAATGGACAAGAACAGCGGAATGCCGAAATGAAAATCTTTTTTCAAATGCCGAAACAATGTCACAGCGAAGGTACCGCTGACCAGATACAGCGCAAAACCGTTCAAAGAACCGCCGTTTAGTGTCACAGAAATCATCAAAAGCACCGATGCCGCAAGCATTCCCGTACTCATGTTGCTGAACAGGGCTAACAGCACATATACAAACAAAAACGGCCATGCTGACACCGGCAGGAAACCGCAGGCAAAAGCCACGGCAAGTCCAACTCCCATGCACAGCCAGAACCGGTATACATGCTCCTCATTGTCATAGTCCAGCTCTCCCTGCAGATATTCCCTGCGAAAATGAAAGCCCGTGACGGCAAGCCCAAGCAGCGCCATCACACAGCCGCCAAGAAGCCTGTCCCTTGCGATCTGCCTGATGCCGCCCAAAAACCATAGCCCCGCACCGCCCAATATTAAAATTGCCAATTCAGCAGGAAACAATTTCCAGCTGAGTTTATGCTTATTTTCTTCCATACTTCTCTCTGCTTCTGTTTTTTTCTTTGGCCTCATAGTCGTCGTAAGCCTTGACAATACGCTGCACAAGCGGATGGCGTACCACGTCCTTGCTTGTCAGATTACAGAAGGCAATATCGTCAATTTTTGCCAGAACTTTTGCGGCCACATCGAGTCCTGATCTCGCCCCCGTGGGAAGGTCCTTCTGGGAGGCATCGCCAGTGACCACCACCTTGGAACCAAAGCCGATGCGCGTCAGAAACATTTTCATCTGGGCGGGCGTGGTATTCTGTGCCTCGTCCAGAATAATATATGCGTTGTCCAAAGTCCGGCCGCGCATATAGGCAAGAGGTGCCACCTCGATCAGCCCCTTTTCCATATTTTTTGCAAAGCTCTCCGCCCCCATGATCTGGTACAGCGCGTCGTACAGGGGCCGCAGATAGGGATCCACCTTGCTCTGCAGGTCACCGGGCAGAAAGCCCAGCTTTTCCCCAGCCTCGATAGCTGGCCTGGTCAGGATGATCCTGCCGACCTCATCATTCTTAAATGCCGTGATAGCCATGGCCATGGCAAGGTAAGTCTTACCCGTACCTGCAGGTCCCAATCCAAACACGATCATATTTTTTCGGATGGCATCCACATAGGCCTTCTGCCCCAGGGTCTTTGGCTTAATCGGTTTTCCGTTCACCGTATGGCAGATACAATCGGAGTCTATCTCCGTGATCACATTCTCCTGTTCTTCCATTCCCATTGTAATAGCGTAATCCACGCTCTGCTCCTCTATCTCATTTCCCCTTTCGGAGATGATGGTAAGCTGTCTCAGCACTCCTGCTGCTTTTCTGACCATATCCTCGCTTCCGGTGACAGTGACGCCGCCATTTCGGTCTACGATCGTAACGCCGAAATCACGTTCCAGCTTTTTCACATAGGCGTCCTGCATGCCAAATATTTTCTGCATATGTTCAGAAGGCATATCAAGCTTTAGGGAAAACTCGTTATCACTGCTCATCTTCCTTGCGTTTCTCCACTCTCCGTTTTTACAGTAGCGGCACTCCTTCCCACGGGACCCTGCACAAGAAATTCCCCACTCAGGATCCATTGACTGCTATTAGTATCTATTTTAACATTTTTTTCAATAATTTGTACCCCTTTTTCCTCT
>JAFLRN010000048.1 GCA_022511385.1 Acetatifactor sp. | reverse complement strand
AGGTACTTTCGAGCCTAGTGTCCGCTACGTGTTTTTCAAGCGGGAGCGTGTCTGCGGTCGGAACATTGCCAGGGCGGGGCGTCACTCGCCAAGATACCCTCAACCTCAGTGTCCGCTACGTGTTTTTCAAGCGGGAGCGTGTCTGCCGGGTGAACATTTTCAGGGCTGGGCGTCACTCGCAGCATATTTACCCAAAAAATATTTTTTTCTATATTGACAACTTCCCATTTTCGGTGTACATTAATTATCACTTAGCAGCGAGCTCAAGTCTAAGTATCTTTTTTTACTAACATTATCATTTTAGCTCCGGCTGTTTCAGCCGACCTTACCGATTTTAGTTTCCAGATCACATTTCACCAAAGTACAAGTGCACTGTATTTTTCTGATCTGTATCAGTTGAGAATGGAGGGATGAAAAACATCAAAACAGAACAAGATGCCGTCAGGACAGATCTGCTGCAGGCGCTGGTAAACGACTATACCACCCAGAAGCAACAGTCACTGATGCAGATGAGGAAGGGTCAGCTCTCCAAAGAGGCCTTTCTGGCAGAGGCGGCAGGCCACATAGCCACTTACTACCCATCTACCGGCGAAGGACAGAAAAAGCTGCTGGAGGATTTTGAACAGTACATTTTCGGTTACTCCAGACTGTCCGCCCTGATTGACGACAGGACAGTCTCCGATATCAGAGTAGTGAGCTATGACAATATCCGCATCAAGAGAAGGGGGCAGCGAATGGCTGCGGGTGTAGCCTTTGCCTCCCCCAGGGAATACAGACAGTTTATCGATTACATTGCCACAAGAAACCAAGTCAATATATCCAATCTGAACGCAATTCAAAGATTCACGGACAATGAGAGCCACCCGGATTTCATTCTGCGGTTTACGGTCTCCATGCCGCTGGTCAACACCTACAGCGAGCCATATCTCTGCATCAGAAAGGTTCCAAAAATTTTTCCACAGATAAAAGAGCTGATCGATCAGGAAATGCTTGAACGTGACACAGCCGAGCTGCTTATCCGGCGTTTTCGCCAGGGATCGACCCTGATCTGCGGGGGAAACTCATCCGGTAAGACAACTCTGCTCAACGCCCTGAAGGAGACACTGCCCAATGATGTGGCGGTGCTGGTGGCTCAGCAGGCGGACGAACTGACCACCAGATTTCACCCGGACATGATGTTTCTGCATTCACTGCCGGGGACGGGGGAGCAGCAGATCAGCTACGACCTGGAACATATCAGCATCGCTGGTCTGACCATGGATGTGGACTTCTTTATCATCGGTGAGGTAAAGGGGACGGAGGCGTTGTATCTTCTGAATGCAGCCTACACAGGTCAGTTGTGCGCGGCTACCATACATGCGCCCTCTGCTGACCGGGCGCCAGATAAGCTGGTGGACTATGCTATGTATGCCAGCCGGTACTCCCGGGATGAGTTGATGAAAATGATGGACTGCTTTCAGACACTGATCTTCATGGAGCATTTTCGGGTAAAGGATATTTTTGAGTGCAAGGGCTGGGACCCGGAGAGGAGAAGCCTGATTTATGAGAGAATATTTTAAGGCCGCATGTGCGGCAGAAAGGGAGAAAACTTGAAAACGGCAATCTATATAGTTTTGTTTTTACTGTTATGCTGCAGCTTTCTTCTGCTGTTTCGTGAGATTAACATCCTGCAGCAGTTTTCGGAGTTGATGAAACGGACAGCGGCCGATCTGGACGCAGCCTCCAGACAACGGACGTTGGAGGGGAGAAAGCAGCTTATGGAGCTGCATAAGAAGCATACGCTCTTGTTTTCTCTGGAGAGAAATCTCCAGTACAGCGGGCTGAAGCTCCGCTTTCCAAAGCTTACGGTGGAGTGGTGGATTGCGGGGAATATGGCGGTGGCTGCAGGAATGTTTCTGCTGCTTTTACTGTTGTTTGGTCTATGGCCTGCTGTTGGAGGGGTTGTTGGACTGGCAGTGTTGGAGGGGCTCTTACTGCGGATTTTGAGGTCTGTGAACCTGAAGCGGGTCAACAACAACTTGATGAAATTGTTGGATTTTCTGGGAAACTACAGCGTTACAGCAGCGGAGGCAACCAGCGTGTTCAGCCAGGTGAGCCGGTATATGGAGGAACCCCTGCGCAGCGCTCTGGATATCTGTTGCTATGAGGCTCAGACCACAGGTGATTCAGGACTTGCACTGCTGTCCATGGCAGAAAAGATTGAACACCCGAAATTCAAGGAACTGGCCAGAAATATGGAGATCAGCATCCGTCACTGTGCCGATTTTTCCGCACTGGTGAGAAGCAGTCGAAAGAGCCTGCGGGAGTATCTTCGTATCTCTCAGGAACGGCGCGGCATGCTGCGGGAGGCCTTCATAAATATGGCGCTGCTCTTGGGCATGTCGGCGGTGGTGCTGCTCACAGTGGGTTCACTGACAGGGGTTTCCCTGACTAAGCTTTTGATTGGCACGCTGCCGGGAAGAGTGGGAATCTGCATTCTTCTTGCCATTTTTGGAATGTTTGGCAGTCAGTTGTACCGTGCGCAGTCATAAGGGGACAGTCTATTTGCTGGAGAAGTGATGCGGAAGCGGAAAGGAGGATGAGCTTGGAGGAAAAGCGGATATTATTCATATTGCAGATGACACCTGCAGCGACGGCAGTACTGGTCTTTGCACTGTTTCATATACTGAGAAGGGAGTATCACCCGGAGCGGCTGGTGCTCACAACCTGGCGGGAAATAGCAGGGTTTATCAGGAAAAAGGAGCGGGAGAGCGGCTGGTACCGCAATACACAGCAGTGGCTTGATAAGAATGGGGCCGCATTTCACTACGGCAGCTGGGTGGAGCCGGGGCGCTATCTGGCTCTGCGCACCGTACTGGCGCTGCTGGGACTGGCTGCTGTAGGATCCATGAACCTGGAGGGAGGAGTCGTTGCTGCAGTGCTTCTCTTTTTTCTGCCAGGATGGCTGCTCCTGTATTTAAACGGCAGAGACAATGAGCGGCTTCTGCCAGAACTTAAGCTGGTGTATCACGCCTTGGAAATACAGATCAGAGCTGGCGTCTATGTGACGGATGCCCTGGCGGAATGCTATGGCAGCGTAAGGGAGCGAAGGCTGAGAGAGGCTCTGCTGGCCTTGGCGGGAGACATTGTCATGAAGGCGGATATTTTCGATGCGCTGGAACGGTTCCAGGGCAAGTTTGACAACCGCTATGTGGATGCCCTGTGCATTACGGTCCTGCAGGCACTGGAGTCAGGACAGGCCTTGGAGCTGCTGGGGGATATCGGGGAACAGGTGAAGGACATGGAAGGGGCCGTTCTGGAGCGGAGAAAAGGTGCTCTGGACAGAAGTATTACCTTTTATCAGCTGGGCATACTGGCGGTGGTGCTTGGCGTGGCGCTTTATGCCTGCGTCATGTATATGTTTGGAGCCGCGGCAGGATTATGAGCACTTCCGTGCTGTGGCAGAGAACGCGGGAAAATGAAAAGAATGCGCTTGGAGCGCAGAAAACGGGAAAGGGGTATATACGAAAAATGAGATATGAAAAATTTAACCATCTTAAAGATCATGAAATTATGGAAAACGCAGAAATTAGTGAAGTTTTGATGCACAGCGGTAAGAAGGCTGCGCTTTTGGGAGGCCTGAGCCATAGAGCAAAGCGCCTGTTCCTGAAGGGAATGGAGAAGCAACCGGGCATTGACGGAATTCTTGTGACGGTTGGTTTATGTATTATTGCCCTCTTGCTCTGTGTGGTCATGAAAGACAGTCTGCAGTCCTTTATTGAGACCATTGTCACTGCCATGACCACAGAGGCCCAGAAAATCCTCACAGGAGTGTCAGGATGAAGCGGGAAAGGGGAAGCGTGGCAGATATCATGGCAGCGGGGCTTTGTATGCTGGCGATGACGATGGTCATGCTTGCCTATATGGGAAATGCAGGACTTGTGAACACAAAGGCGTCCGTAAATCAGATTGCCAGAAAATATGTCCTGCGGATGGAAACGACAGGACAACTGACAGAATCTGACCGCATTGCGCTTGTGCAGGAGCTGGAAAGCGTGGGAGTGACTGAGCTGGAGCTGGCGGGTACCACCATGGAACCGGTGGGTTACGGAGAGACGATCGTGCTGCAGATACGGGGAAGATTGGAGGATAAATATGAGATTCAGGAAAAGAGGGTTTCCACGGCCAAGCACTAAGAGCGGTCAGGTGGAGTGGGCAGCGGGGTTGTTTTTCCTATTATTTCTGGGAATCCTGCTGTGCGCTCTGCTGCAGCTGGACATATACAGAAGTTCCTCACAATACTTGGAGGATGCGCTGGCCCTTTCCAATCTGGCTTCAGCGGTGGTGGATGTGGAGGAATATGGAAAATCCCACAAGCTTGTGATCACGGATCCCCGTCAGGCCTATGAGAGATACAAATCAGCCGTGAAAGAAAACCTGAATCTGAACGACCAGTGGGAGTGTCAGGGAGATGGAGTCATTACCGGGCCAGTCATTATCGTAAATTACACCGTATACAGTGTCAGCGGAAATGATGTGGAGGTCAGCCGTTTTGACGAGGATGGTCTTTTGACCCAATGGCGGGAGCAGCTGGGCAGCGCGGTAGCGCCAAACGGAATAAAAATTGAGGCCACCGGAGTATACAGCGAGATCACTTATCAGTTGGAAGGTTTTCTAGGCACCGTAGCGGAGGCCAGAAAGGGAAAACTGGCGGATATAGTGACAAACGACACAACGACAAATTAAGCATGGGCTGCCGTAGGGCAGCGGATAGGGAGGATTCTGGATGAAGAAAGAGAAACAGATAAAGGATAGAAGGTATCCCGCAAAGAAATGGAGGACCGGGGGAGTCATAGCGGCGCTTACGGCATCAGTTGCCGTGTTTGTGGTCATGGTGCAGATGGAAAAGAGCATATTGACAAGATATGAAAAGGGAACGGTTTTCACAGCCGCAGTGGAGATACCCCAGGGGCAGCTGATCACAGAGGGAAATTATCTACAGTACTTTAATGAGCAGCAGCTTGACAAAAACTGCATTCCGCAAACAGCCATATGCACGCCGGAGCAGGTATTGGGGTTGGTGGCTGTCATTGACATCGAACCGGGAGTGGTGCTCACAGATGGCATGTTTCGGAAGCTGGATCTGATTCTGGCTGAGATGGAAACGCCGGTGGTGGCTGGGTTCAAGGCTGATGACATTTACCAGCTGGCAGGTGGTGTGCTTCGGTCCGGTGACCGGGTGAATATTTATGCCGTGAGGGATGAGCAGACCTGTCTGGTGTGGAGAAATGTCTTTGTACAGCAGGTGTTTGACGCATCAGGCAGCGCTATTTCCAATGCGGATGCAGTCACAGCCGCCCAACGTGTTAATGTCTATTTAAACGAAGCCGACGTGGAGGATTTCTATACGGAGCTGGCAGGGGGATCCCTGCGTGTAGTCAAACTTTTGAAATAAAGGAAGAGGAGAGGAGGAATCAGTTTGAAATTTATTCGATGCCTGAGATGGGCAGTATTTCTCTGTTTTCTTTTGCTGGCAGAGTCAATGGCAGTATCCGCTGCGGGAAAACAGACAATCTACAACAGTCCTTATGTGAGCTTTAGCCCGGATAAAAAGGCTTGGACAACAAATGCGGGCGATGCCAATTACAGCTGGTACAGTTACGGTTTTACGGTGAAAACAGGAATAAGCTCCTCTCTTCGGGAACCGGGAACGGGTGAGCATTTCTATAACTATGCCAGACAGGGAACCGTACCGGTGGGGAGTTGGGTAGTGGCGCACCGGCCAGCCGCCTGCATCCACAGGGTTATGATCAATACAGATTATCATGGCCTGACCTATGGAAGGGCTATATGTAAGATGCCATATTATTCGGGCTGGTTTGCTTATTGTGCTGACTGTGGGAACAAACTCACCAACATGCTGGTGTATATGAGCAAGGAAGCTGCGGAATCCATTGATTATCTGGAACTGCAGGATGAGCTGGATTATTATTATCTCTGTCCCCGGTGCAGAAATTTAGAGCAGGGGGTGTCGATGGGGAACCATTCCTGTAAAGCTGTATCCTGGAACCGTTACAAGGTTGTATACGATCCCAATACTTCGGAAAATTATGGAGGTTACATGTCTGCCAGTTGGCATATGTATAACAATGCCACGGAATATAACGGCGCTGCGGTGACACCGGTGAAGCATCTGACACGCAATGGGTATAGCCGAGTCGGTTACGAGTTTAAAGAATGGAACACGAAACCGGATGGAACAGGTGACAGTTATGCGGACGGAGCGGAAGTCTGGAATCTTACGGCGGAAGAAGGTGAGGCAGTAACATTGTATGCCCAGTGGAGACCGTCCGGCAGTATTCTGCAGATTGACCCCAATGGCGGAAGTTATCAAGGCAGAACGGAGACCACGGTGCTTCAGGCCGATTATGGGAGCAGCCTAACGCTGGATGCGGATTCTGTGACGGCGCCTGTTGGCTATACAGTGTCCTTTGCAGCCAATGGCGGGGAGAACATCGCGCCCATCACCGGGACCATGCACTTTACGGAATGGCGCATGGTGCAGCCCTTCCTTGGAACATTGTGGGGCAATGTCTACTGGTTTACAGCCCCAGACGGAAATGTGGATACTGTTACAGCCGGCTATGAGGCAGATCCGGTCACACTTCCTGAACCCAGGCGGGATGGATATTCCTTCGGCGGCTGGTATTATGACAGCGGATTTAGCCGGGCAGCAGGAGGGGCAGGAGATACCATAGTGCCCTTACAGGATATGACGCTGTATGCACAATGGGTGGATTTGGTACTGGTCTCTGTGGATAACTATTTGGAGAACGGCGGAGCGGGGGCGGTGGATCTCAGTTGGTCCCAGTCTGACAACAAAAACAAGATTTATCTGGCCTATCAGAGCCGGGATGGGGAGAACTGGGTCAAAATCGATGACACCGGAGATATTGGTGAAACCAACAGTGTGGAAGTGTTATTTGAAAATACCGGCTTACCGCAACAGTTTATAATTCCCTTCTCAGGGCGGTATACCTTAACGGCCCGGGGGGCCCAAGGCGGAAACTACGAAGAGTACCAGGGCGGCGCCGGAGGAAGCGTTACTGCTGATGTCTGGCTCATCAAGGGAGAGGTGCTTACTTTTACGGTGGGTGGCCGGGACGGTTATAACGGCGGTGGAGCCGCCACAGACTACGGTAACGGCGGAGGCTGCACCATCATTGCCAGTGATCAAAAGGGTGTGCTGCTGGTTGCCGGAGGCGGTGGCGGTGCTTCTGCCAGCGGGAACGGCGGTTCAGGGGGAAGCAGTGCGGGCGTGGTGGAAGAAAGCAAAGGGCAGAGCGGTATGGCTGGCGGCGGAGGCGGTTATCAGGGCGGCGCTGCGGGCGAATACTTGATACACAGCCACAATAAGCAATCTTCCTGCTATCATGGTCACACTGGCAGTACCAAAACCGGTGGCGGCTGCTACGGATTAAAGGTTGCAAAGCGGACACAGAGGGTCTGTGAACCCCAAAGAGTGTACCGATCGACGGCAACCTGGGAACATGGGGTTGGCTGCGGCGGTATATTAACCCATTTCCATTATGCTTTTTTACCTACCAACGGCTGCAAGGAGGATCATGGAGGGGTGTTTATTCAGTCCTGTAGTGTATGCGGAGATCTTCCCGTTCTGGGAACTATTCCACAAAGTCATACCTTCTGGTATACCACTGAGGAATATGAACTTAATTGTGGGTTAGAAGAAAAATATTATTGTGGTTATACTGACGGACAGATCATAAGTTCAAAACCTGCTTACGGCGGTAGCAGTTATGTGAACACCAGCATGGTTATCAATTTTGATCTGCAGGCAGGTGCGGTCTTCGGAGATGGCGGTGCAGCCATTCTGTCTCAGACGGTGGGATTTATGGAGCAGCTTGAGATCAAAGGTGTGGCGGCACCTGACATGGCGGTGCCTGACGGGATATCTCAGGAGGTGGAGATAGAGGCTCTGAGCGATACAAGGATAAGAATTTGTTGGAAAGAACCTGCTGACAACGGGACAGAGTACTTTCACATGGTGGAATCCTACCTACAACAGAAAATAGATCCTCTGTGTCAGTCCAACATCACCAGAAATACATTGATCTCCGGGATAAAAGGATATTATTATCTGACGGACGATAAACCGATTACGGAGGTGACAGTTTCCAATGGCCGATATACAGAAGACAATTGGGGATACCTGGAATTCACCGAGGAAGAGACAAACCAGACAAAATATCTTCATGTGGCAGCTGTGGACGTGGCGGGAAATCTGAGTGAAACCACAAATATTCGTGTGGAGAGTGGAGACAGTGTGGCATGGGCACTTTATACCGGACCTCTGGAACTGGAGAATGGGGAAAACATACATGCGTCACAGGAAGGTATCTGGTATGTAAGAAGCGATGGTACAACACCTTTTACACTAAATTACCAGGCATATCTTGAAGGTCCGGCATCTGTGACCTATCAGCCCAATTATGCGATCTTTGAAACTTATGCAAACGGGGAGACTGCCAGAAATATCATTTTCACATCTTCTCACCCGATCGGGGCAGGTGAAATCCGAACGGAGGCGGAGGGGTTAGTCTATTCTCAACAGGGTCATTCGCTGTTGGAGTTATTTCCTTATTCTGTGACCATTCGGTCCAAACAAAACAAGGAACTGTGGGCGGTACAGAAATTTTTGTCTGGCCCGGAGCTGTCAGGGACCAGGATGGAGATACTGCCCATAGTAGGGGCGGACAGAGGTGATGATATCATCTACTCCGATTACCAACGAGACAAAGAAAATGGAATAGTTGTCATCGCGGACGGAGAGGCGCCTGTGATCAGCGGAATGGAACTTCTGGAGGGTATGGAGCTGATCGACCGGCAAAAACACAACTTGATTCTGACCGTGTCCGCTGTGGACAAGCTGAGTGGTCTGAAGGAATTGTATGTAGCGATCGTCAATACAGACAACGCTGTTGAAAGGGTTTATAAGCCGGGCGATGACGGTCGCATCAATATAGAGATCACAGGGGATGATCCCATATTCAGCGGCAATTTTGCTGTGACTGCCCACGCTGTGGACAATGTGGGAAATGTGGCCGAGATCGTCTATGGGACAACAGAATTTGCGCTGGAAGCCAGAGTGGAAAGAATACTGGAGCCCCATGAGCCTATCTTTAAAAATGGCGAAAGCGGGATTCTCTCAATTTCTGTCTGGGGTTATGCAGACCGTGTGGAGGTGGAGTTTCCTGAAGAGATGACAAAGTGGAATCCGGACCTGAATCAAACATTTGTCTATACGGATACGCCGGCATATCTACAGGAAGAGTGCCTGCAATTCATGATACCGCTATACACCCCTGTGAATCAGAGCTACTCGGTCACGGTGCGGGCCTATAAGGGAGACAGTAAGCTGGAGGAACATCCGGCAGTAGGGGTCGTACAGGTGGATGGAACGGTGCTGGATGAGTTTCGCACCAGACTGCGATGATCCCGGTGATTCTTGGCACGGTTGCAGCAGGGCTGTTCCTGATCGGAAGGATGGACCGGGATGTTAAGCCAGCCACAGGGATAATGGCAGGAGTTTTGGCGACTGGTCTGGCCGGTGGCGGACTCCTGGGATGGCTATTTGGGCCGGGAGATTTTTTCTCCCGGCTTCTTCTGGCGCTGGTCGTGGGTTGCCTGCTGTTGGCCTGTGTCACGGATGTGGTAATGTACCAGGTATATGATTTTGTGTGGTGGATCAGTGGAGCGGCAGCTGCAATGCTGCTGTGGGCAAGATTGTGGGTGACAAATGATGTCCGAAATGGTTTGGGAATACTGTTTGGGTTAACGGTCTTCTGGATTGTACAGATTTGGGTTTTTG
This sequence comes from Acetatifactor sp., assembly GCA_022511385.1. Taxonomy (GTDB): domain Bacteria; phylum Bacillota; class Clostridia; order Lachnospirales; family Lachnospiraceae; genus Acetatifactor. Next base: position 10,512 of record JAFLRN010000048.1, on the reverse strand, counting down.
GCAGGTTGTATGGGAAGGCGGATTGCTATGCCTTCTGCGTGTGTGCTGCTGCGGAGACCGGTCTTGGGATGGGGCTGGAACTGATCGTGACACATATGGTGTTTGCCTTTGGTATGCTTGTTCCGGTGCAGTTTATTTCTAAAAATATTACACTGCGGGGGAACCTGAAAAAGCCCGTTGCATTTATTCCATATATAACAGCAGGATTTTATCTGTTGCTGTTTTTTGCGAAAATCTATGGTGAAATAGTTGTGCCATGATTCTAATTTTGGTATTATTATACATGTTGAGTTGTGCCCGGCGGCGGAAAGGCAGGTGTATCCGTGATCACGATTTCGCTTTGTATGATCGTAAAAAATGAAGAGCGTATACTGGCCAGATGTTTGGACAGTATTGCAGACCTTGTGGATGAGATCATTATCGTGGATACCGGTTCCACGGACCGGACCGGGGAAGTGGCGGTCCGGTATACGGACAAGCTCTTTGCATTTGACTGGATAGACGATTTCAGCGCCGCCAGAAATTTTGCCTTTTCCAAGGCATCCATGGAGTATATCTACTCTGCGGATGCGGATGAGGTGCTGGATGCGGAAAACAGGGAACGGTTCCGGCTGCTGAAGGAGACGCTGCTGCCGGAGATTGAGATCGTACAGATGAAATATGCAAATCAGCTGCAGTTTAAGACAGTCTATAATTATGATGAGGAGTACCGTCCCAAGCTGTTTAAGAGATTGCGTGAGTTTGTGTGGGAGGCGCCCATTCATGAGACGGTACGCCTGACCCCCGTGGTGTTTGACAGTGATATTTCTATTCTTCATATGGCGGAGGGAAGCCATGCCAAACGGGATCTGGCCAATTTCCAAAGGCATTGTCAGGCGGGCTACAGACCGCCGAAGCGGCTGCATAATCTCTATGCCCGTGAGTTGATGATGGCAGGGGACGAGGAGGATTTTGTTCAGGCTGCAGCTTTTTTCCGGGCGTCCGTCGAAGACAGTGAACGTGACGCCGAGGAGATTGCAGAAGCCTGCTGTGTGGCGGCAAGGGCGGCAAGGCTTCAGGGTGAGGTGGTGGTTTTCTTTAAATACGCCTCCAAGGTGATCGCCGAGGAAGCATGCTCTGAGATTTGCTGTGAGATGGGACAGTTTTATGAGGGAATCGGCGATTATGAGGAAGCTGCGGTCTGGTATTATAATGCCGTGTATGAGACACATCCCATTCTTGATCTTCAGTCAGGAGGAAAAAAGGGACTGGAAGGATTGGTCCGCTGCTATATACAGCTTGGCTGTGATGAGCAGGCAGACACATACAGGGCAGAGCTGGAAAAATTGCTTTAACAGGGAGGTATCAGCATGAAATGGGAAGACAATGTACGTCGGGTGGTTCCCTACGTGGCGGGTGAACAGCCCAATAAGCCTGATATGATCAAACTAAACACAAATGAATGCCCTTATCCTCCGGCACCGGGGGTGGCAGAATTGGCTGGTCGGATGGACACAAAAGCGTTGAGGCTTTATCCGGACCCCAATACCACACCACTTGTGGACGCGCTGGCAGGGTATTATGGCGTAAAACCAAATCAGGTGTTTGTGGGCGTTGGCTCCGACGATGTGCTTTCCATGGCGTTTCTTACCTTTTTTAACAGCGGAAAGCCTATCCTGTTTCCGGATGTGACCTACTCCTTCTACGATGTTTGGGCTGATCTTTACAGGATTCCGTATAAAACCTGCGCTCTGGATCAGGACTGGCATATCCGGCCGGAGGATTACCGGCAGCCAAATGGCGGCGTTATTTTCCCAAACCCCAACGCGCCCACAGGCGTGTTCGAGAGCCTGGCGGTGGTGGAGGAAATCCTGGAGGCGAACAGGGATGTTGTGGTCATCGTGGATGAGGCCTATGTGGATTTCGGCGGTGAGAGCGCCCTGCCCCTGCTGAAAAAGTACGACAATCTGCTGGTTGTACAGACCTTTTCCAAGTCCAGAGCCATGGCGGGGCTGCGGATTGGATTCTGTATCGGCAATGAGAAATTGATCGGGTATTTAAACGATGTGAAATTCTCCGTCAATTCCTATACTATGAATCTGCCCGCACAACGGCTGGGAGTGGAGGCAGTGCGGGACGACACTTACTTTAAGGTTACCACTGCAAAGATTGTGGGCACCAGGGAGCGTGTGAAAGAAGAATTGAAAAAGCTAGGTTTTTCTTTCCCGGATTCCAAGGCCAACTTTATCTTTGCCGCCCATGATACGATCCCGGCTGAGCAAATATTTCATGCACTCCGGGAAGCAGGCATCTATGTGCGCTACTGGAATAAACCAAGGATATCAAACTCGCTGCGGATTACCATAGGCACGGATGAGCAGATGGACAGGCTGATCAGCTTTTTGACAGGGTATGTGGGAAAATACGGGACATAACACTGAATAAACAGGTGGGTTCCATTAATATATCTAATAATAGCTCAAATAAAATAACCAAGAAGAGAATGGAGAAGAAGGATGATCAAAAGTTTTTTAAAAGGCATAGTAATCGGTATTGCAAACATTATTCCCGGCGTCAGCGGAGGCACCATGATGGTGGCCATGGGTATTTATGACAAACTGATACACTGTATCACACATCTGTTCAAGGAGTTTAAGAAGAGTGTGTTGTTTCTGCTGCCTATTGCCATAGGCATGCTGGTGGCCATTGCTGCCAGCTCCTTCGGTCTTACATGGCTATTCGACCATTATCCTATCCAGACCAACCTTCTGTTTGTAGGTTTGATCCTGGGAGGCCTGCCTGCCATCTTAAAAAAGGTGAAAGGGAAAAAAGTGAACGTGGGACATATCGTGGCCGGGCTCCTGTTTTTTGCACTGGTGGTAGCCTTTGCAGCCATGGGAGAAACGGAAGGAAATGCCGTTTCGCTTTCCTTTAATGTAGTCAATGTGATAAAACTGTTTGGCGTGGGCATCATTGCCTCGGCCACTATGGTCATTCCCGGTGTCAGTGGTTCCATGGTGCTAATGCTCATGGGTTTCTATCAACCGGTCCTGAACGCCATCAAGGACTTTTTCTCGGCACTGGCGGATTTTAATGTCCAGGGCATACTCACAGGCTGCGGAATTCTGGTCCCCTTTGGCTTGGGCGTTGTGGCAGGTATCTTTGGCATCGCCAAGCTGGTGGAGATTATCTTTGAAAAGTTTCCGCTTTATGCATACTGGGCTATTATTGGTCTGATCGTGTCTTCTCCCATCGCCATTTTCCTGATGGGAACCTTTCCTGCACTGACGGCGGTGAGTGTGCTGACCGGCGCGGTGGCCCTTATCGTGGGATTCGGTATTGCCATGAAGCTGGGTGAGTAACAGCGGCGGGGCATCAGATGCTTTATTGAGAAGCGACGGGGTAAATTGTATGGAAGCATACGGAGATTTTTCCGGGGTATATGATGAATTGATGGACAATATCCCCTACGAGCAGTGGAGCCTGAGGCTGGACACCCTGATCAGAAAATACGGTGTGTCCCGGCCTGAGCGGAATGCGGAGGGGATTTTGGACGGCGAGCGGAATCTGGTGCTGGACCTGGGCTGCGGAACGGGTACGCTGACAGAGCTTATGTACGGACTGGGTTACGACATGATCGGGGTTGATATGTCCGAGGCAATGCTGAACATTGCCATGGAAAAGAGGGTGGCGAGCGGTTCCGAGATTCTCTATCTGAACCAGGATATGCGGGACCTGGAGCTGTACAGCACCGTGGGTACGGTGTACAGCGCCTGCGACTCCCTGAACTATATTTTGGAGGAGGATGAACTTCTTCAGGTGTTTTCCCTGGTGAACAATTACCTGTTTCCGGGAGGAATCTTTATCTTTGATTTTAATACCGACTATAAATACAGGGAACTGATCGGGAATACTACCATTGCTGAGAACAGGGAGAACTGCAGTTTTATCTGGGAGAATTATTACGACCCGGAGGAAGGGCTGAATGAGTATGATCTGACCGTATTTGTCCGTCAGGAGGAAGAGAACTTCCGCAGGTTCTCCGAGGTACATGTCCAGAGGGGATATACTCTGGAGCAGATGATGAGCCTTCTGGAGCGTTCAGGATTGGTTGTGCTGGAGGCGGCGGACGCGGATACGTCAGGGCCTGTGACGCCGGAGAGCGGAAGGATTTATATTGTGGCCAGGGAACAGGGCAAGGAGGCGCCTGTGACAACAGGCTAAAGAGGTGATGTGGTTTGAAGCGGCAGACCTGCGAGAGCAGGCTTAGGTGATTGTCGCAGGCCGCATGGAGATAGAGGGAAAGTTGAATCAAATATTAAGCTATCCTGATTTGAGTGCCTAAAGAGAGGTGTAAGTGGGCAGATAGGAGCAAATATGGAAAATTATATGGTGAGGGCAACAGCGGCGGATGCCCAGATCAGGGCCTTTGCTTGTACCACAAGAGGTGTTGTTGAAGAGGCAAGAGCGGCCCACAATACCAGTCCGGTGGTGACGGCGGCGCTGGGGCGGCTTTTGAGCGCCGGCGCCATGATGGGCAGCATGCTGAAAGGGGATAAAGACATCCTGACCCTGCAGATCAAGGGGGACGGTCCCATGAGGGGCGTGACAGTGACGGCGGACGCCCACGGAAACGTGAAGGGTTATCCCGATGTGCCGGACGTGATCCTGCCAGCCAATGCGGTGGGAAAGCTGGATGTGAGCGGCGCAGTGGGAAAGGGTACCTTGAGCGTCATCAAGGACCTGGGACTGAAGGAGCCTTATGTGGGACAGACACTGCTTCAGACGGGAGAGATCGCAGAGGATCTGACTTATTATTTTGCCACCTCCGAGCAGGTGCCCTCCTCCGTGGGGCTGGGGGTGCTCATGGAGCGGAACAATACCGTGAAGCAGGCGGGGGGCTTTATTCTGCAGCTGATGCCCTTTGCAGAGGACGGAGTCATTGACAGGCTGGAAAGGAACGTAAATGGCATGAGTTCAGTGACCTCCATGCTGGATACAGGGCACAGTCCGGAGAAAATGCTGGAGTTTCTTCTGGAAGGACTTGAGCTTCAGGTGACGGACACCATGCCGGTGGCGTTTTCCTGCGACTGCAGCCGGGAGAAAATTGAGAAGGTGCTGATCAGCCTGGGGCGGAAGGAGCTTCAGAGCATGATCGAGGAAGAAAAAGAAATTGAAGTGAATTGCAGCTTTTGCAGTAAACATTATATATTTGGTGTGGACAAGCTGAAACAGCTGTTTGAAAAAAGTCAGTGAGTAGGGCAATATATTTGCAGCACAAAGGCGCCGGCTGAAAAGTCCGGCGCTTCCGTGTTGTGATATCTCTTCTGCGGTCAGCTTTCTATCGCCCTGTTACCGGGCAGCAGGACTGGCCGAGGGCGACGGTGATGCGGAAGCTTTGTTCAAAGAATTTTGAATGGCTTCCAGAAGTACCAGAGAGGTATACTTACTGTCGGCAGTGTAGGTGACTTTATCCAGCGACTGCAGCTCATATACCTGTTTGCAGATGGATTCGAAGGTGGGCTCCAGCAGTGGATACATAGTGGTTACGGCATCATTCAGGTTTACCATGCGTATGGAGGTGATGGCATCTTCGTCCACAATGACCTCCACGTCGATTGCCTGGCTGCCCAGCACCAGTTCGGTGGTGTATATGCCGGGTATGTAGAGGGAATCTGCGGCTGTGATCACAGCATTCTCATCCGGCGCCGGATTTTCCTTCTTATCGGGGAGGAACATCACTACCAGCAGGATTACAAACAAGATGCCCAGGACGGCAAAGATTCCGGTATAGATCAGTTCTTTCATATGAAGTACGACGATTTTGGTTTTAGCACTCATCCTTATTTCCCTTAAACCCTTTCCGGACATTTTTTCTTTATAATAGATATGTGGGAGAACATAAGAATATGCCATTGACAAGGAACGGCAGCGGTTGTTATCATGTATACAGGACAAGGGCGTCTTGAGCATGGGGAGAGACTGCCCTTTTGTGCGTTGAAGCGCCGCCAGATCGTTGAAACGGAGGTTTATCACATGAACAGTTACACCAAGGAAGATATTCTGAGAATTGTGGAGGAAGAGGATGTAGAGTTTATCAGGCTGCAGTTTACGGATATGTTTGGCAACCTGAAAAATATTGCAGTTACGGCAAATCAGCTTGAGAAAGCGCTGAATAACAGGTGCATGTTTGACGGCTCCGCCATTGACGGTTTTGTGAGCATTGAGGAGTCAGATATGTGTTTGTATCCCGACCCCACCACCTTTGCCATCCTGCCCTGGAGACCTCAGCAGGGAAAGGTGGCAAGGATGCTGTGTGATATTCATCATCCGGATGGCAGGCCTTTTGCGGGGGATCCCAGACAGGTGCTGAAGAAAGCCATCGCAGATGCTGAGGAATTAGGCTACACCTTCGAGGTGGGGCCCGAGTGTGAATTTTTCCTGTTCAATACGGATGAAAACGCAATTCCCACTACAGAAACAAATGAGCAGGCAAGCTATTTTGACATCGGTCCTCTGGACGGCGGAGAGAACGCAAGGCGTGACATCGTCATGGTGCTTGAGGAAATGGGAATGATCATCGAAGCATCACACCACGAGATGGCTCCTTTGCAGCATGAGATTGATTTCCGGTACGACGAGGCTCTGGCCACTGCGGACGATATCATGACCTTTAAACTGGCAGCGCGGACCATTGCTAAGCGCCATGGTCTTCATGCCACCTTTATGCCCAAGCCCAAGGTGGGAGTGAACGGCTCCGGTATGCATATCAACATGTCACTCCACAAGGATGGAAAAAATATATTTGCAGATAAAAATGATCCTAACGGTCTGAGTCAGGAAGCATATTATTTTATTGGCGGTATTATGAAGCATATCAAAGGCATGGCAGCTGTCACCAATCCCCTGGTGAACTCCTACAAGCGTCTGGTTCCCGGCTTTGCGGCACCGGTATATATTGCCTGGAGCGCCACGAACCGGAGTCCCCTGATCCGTATACCTGCCGAAGCAGGATCCGGAACCCGAATAGAGCTGAGAAGCCCGGACTCTGCAGCGAACCCCTACCTGACTCTGGCAGTGTGTCTGAAGGCGGGCCTGGACGGAATTGTCAACAAAATAACGCCGCCAAAGAGCGTGGACTGCAATATTTATAACATGACGGAGGAGGAACGGCAGACTCTGGGCATTGAATGCCTTCCCGGCACACTGATCGATGCACTGGATGAGCTGAAAAAGGACTCACTTATCCTGGAAGTATTGGGGAAACATATTTCCGATAATTATATTGCCGCCAAAGAGGCTGAGTGGCAGAAATACCGAACCAATGTCTCAGAGTGGGAAATACAGGAATATCTGTACAGATATTAGTCCCTTCTTATTCCTATAACAGACTGGATAAGGAGGTGTACGTTTGACGAATATAATTGTGGCTCTGCCGAAGCTGGAGGACGCAAAGGGGATAAAGAATGTCCTGGTGCGGAACGGCTTCCAGGTGGCGGGAGTCTGTACCACGGGCGCCCAGGCCATCAGCCAGGCAGACGACTTGAACGATGGTATCGTCATCTGCAGTTATAAGCTGGCCGACATGGTATATACACAGCTGCAGGAATATCTTCCGCCGGGATTTGAAATGCTGCTTATGGCCTCAGACCGCCTGCTGAGCCAGTGTGAGGGTGATGGGATCGTGTGTCTCGCTATGCCGCTAAAGGTTCACGATCTGGTGAGCACAGTGGCAATGCTGTCGGAGGGGATTGCCAGAAGAAGGCGGAAGGCCCGGCTGAAGCCCAGGGCCAGAAATGCAGAGGAGACGGCATCCATCAAAGAGGCGAAGGAGCTCTTGATGGACAGAAACCATATGACCGAGGAGGAGGCGCACCGTTATCTGCAGAAATGCAGTATGGACAGCGGCACAAACCTGGCGGAAACGGCGCTGATGGTGCTGTCTATGATGAAGGAATGAAGGGAATTGATTCATAAAGAGGGCTGGAAGGATGGCAAGGAGGATGACAGGATGAAGTTTACAAAGATGCAGGGCTGCGGAAACGATTATGTGTATGTAAACGGTTTCGAGGAACATATCTCTGCTGGGAATAAGCCTGAGATGGTGCGACGGCTCAGCGACAGGCATTTCGGCATAGGCGGAGACGGCGTGATCTTCATCAATCCCGCAAAGGAAGCGGATTTTGAGATGGAGATGTACAATGCGGACGGAACCAGGGCGGAGATGTGCGGAAACGGAATCCGCTGCGTGGGAAAATTTGTGTATGACAAAGGGCTGACGGACAAAGAGCATATCACGGTGGTCAGTGCAGGAAAAGTGAAGTATCTGGACCTTGCGGTGGAGCGGCCCGTCGATGCGCCTCACAGCCGTGGACAGGTGACGCGGGTGCGGGTCAACATGGGAAGCCCCATACTGGAGCCGGCGAAAATCCCTGTAAAAGCCGGAGGTGACAGGGTTGTGAATGAACCCATCACGGTGGACGGCAGGGAGTACCGTATGACCTGCGTGTCCATGGGAAATCCCCATGCAGTGATTTTTACAAAGGGTGTGGCTGACATGAAACTGGAGCAGATCGGACCGCTGTTTGAGAAGCATGAGTGCTTTCCAAACCGCACCAACACGGAGTTTGTGGAGGTCATTGACAGGCAGACCGTTTTCATGCGCGTCTGGGAGCGGGGAACTGGAGAAACCTTAGCCTGCGGTACTGGCTGTTGTGCCACAGCGGTAGCTTGCATTTTAAATGATTTGACGGACAATAAAGTAACGGTTAAGCTGTTGGGTGGAGAATTGCTGATAGAGTGGGATCGGGAACAGGATCTGATCTATATGACAGGACCCGCTGCTACGGTCTTTGATGGCACGATATAAACAATATAGTGATGTATCATATCAGGAGCATTTATGTGTTGTAGAAATATAGTAAATCACAATGAATGTTGCAGGAAGAGGAGAAAATAAAATGTTCAAATTAAATAACAATTACCTGAAGCTCCCCGGGAGCTACCTGTTTTCCACCATCGGAAAAAAGGTGAATGCTTACAGTGTCGCAAATCCGGATAAGAAGATCATCCGTCTTGGGATCGGTGACGTGACCCAGCCATTGGCGCCTGCCATCATACAGGCTTTGCACGGTGCGGTGGATGAGATGGGGAGGGCCGAGACCTTCCGCGGCTATGCGCCGGATCTGGGCTATGAGTTCTTGAGAAATGCCATTGCCGACAACGATTATAAAGCCAGAGGATGTGATATTTCCGCGGATGAGATATTTGTGTCCGACGGCGCTAAGTGTGATTCCGGCAATATCCAGGAGATTTTCAGCCTGGACAACAGGATTGCCGTGTGCGACCCCGTGTATCCCGTGTATGTGGATTCCAATGTGATGGCAGGCAGGACCGGCACCTATGACGCAAATACAGAGACCTGGAGCGATGTGATCTACATGCCCTGTACCGCTGCAAACAATTTCGCTCCGGAGCTTCCAAAGGAGACACCTGACCTGATCTATCTGTGTTTCCCCAACAATCCCACCGGTGCTACCGTGACTAAGGCCCAGCTGCAGGAGTGGGTGGACTATGCGAATAAAGTGGGGGCTGTAATCATCTACGACGCTGCTTATGAGGCATATATTTCTGAGACGGATGTGCCCCACAGTATCTATGAGTGTGAAGGGGCCAGAGCTTGTGCCATTGAGCTGCGTTCCTTCTCTAAGAATGCGGGCTTTACTGGCGTACGTCTCGGCTTTACCGTGGTACCCAAGGAGCTAAAGTGCGGGGATGTGGCCTTGCATGGCCTTTGGGCGAGACGCCACGGCACCAAGTACAACGGAGCACCCTACATCGTACAGAGGGCCGGTGAAGCAGTGTACTCTGAGGAGGGAAAGACACAGCTGAAAAAGCAGGTGGCCTATTACATGAACAATGCAAGCTATATTTATAACGGGCTGAAGGAGGCTGGCTTTACCGTTTCCGGCGGCGTGAACGCACCTTACATCTGGCTCCAGACCCCCAAGGGAATGACCAGTTGGGAGTTCTTTGACTACCTGTTGGAGAATGTGAATGTTGTGGGTACTCCCGGCTCCGGTTTTGGTCCCAGCGGCGAGGGATATTTCAGACTGACTGCGTTCGGCAGCTACGAGAATACAGTGGAGGCTGTGGACAGGATCAAGGGAGTCCGGCTGTAATACATATTTATATCAAAAAAGGAAATTCTAAAAAATAGAAATTCCACCTTGCAAAGTGAATCAAATTGTGATAGGATTACTGACAAATTAATAAATGCAATGAAGGAGACTCTTGCCGGGGAAAGCGACAGGAAGATGGCGTCACCGACTGAAAGCGCTGTCAGTGGGAACCGACGAAGGGAACACTCTGGAGCAGGCTGCCTGAACGTTGAGGATGCGACTGTGGCCGGGCATATGTGCCGGAAATTTCAAGACGCTAGGACAGCACGTGGCGCACGCGTTAAGTGCAAGAGGGGAATGGCCGAGGATGCCTTTGATGGAAGGAACGGCTGTTCAATGCGGGTGGTACCGC
>JAFLRN010000047.1 GCA_022511385.1 Acetatifactor sp. | reverse complement strand
CGCCTTAGTCGAAGTTGGCAGTTAGTTCAGCGGAGCGTTGCCTTGTTTGCGTGAGCATACCCACCGCCAGGTGCCGTCACTCGTCCCAAACCAAAAACTAGACCAATGTAATTATTGTGATTATAGAAACTAATAGGAGAAGACATGAAAAAGATTGCCCAATTTTTCAAAGTGAGCCCAAATCTGTTTCTGGAGTCCATGAAAGAAGAATTTCCTCAATACACCGATTCCGACATCCAAGACATGTACGATACATTACAACTCCCCAACCGCGCTACCAAAGGAAGTGCCGGCTATGATTTCCACGCACCCTTCGCCTTCTCCCTCCCTCCCGGAACCACCATCAAAATTCCCACAGGCATCAGGGTAAAAATGGAAGAAGACTGGGTCCTGAAGCTCTACCCAAGAAGCGGTCTCGGATTCAAATACCGCCTCCAGATGAACAACACCGTCGGCATCATCGATAGCGACTACTATTACTCCGATAACGAAGGACACATTTTCATCAAAATGACTAACGATTCCAACGAAGGGAAAACCGTAGAAGTAGCCCAGGGCGCAGGCTTTGCACAGGGCATCTTCCTGGAGTATGGCATCACTGTGGACGACGACGCACAGGGCTTAAGGAATGGCGGTTTCGGCAGCACCGGCGCCTGACAATTTTGGAATAAAAACTCTCTTTTGGTAAATGCTAAAGAAAATGAAAGCATTTAACAGAAGGGAGTTTTATTTTGGAAACTTTGGAGAAGGAAACACAGAAAACCATATTGGGAAATCTGGAGCAGGACATGGCGTACCTGAATAGGGTACTGGACGTGGACAAGAATTTTGACGTGATCTACCGGTTGGTGAACCTTGGGGGAAAGAATGCCTGCATGTACCTGATCGATGGGTTCTGTAAGGATGAAATGATGCAGAAGATACTGCAATATTTCATGGATATCACGCCTGACGAGATGCCGTCCGATATGCATGGACTGTCAAAGCAGTTTACGCCCTATGTGGAGGTGGAGATTGAGGACAAGTTCGATACCATAATCCATTTCCTTTTGTCAGGGATGTTCGTTCTGCTGGTGGACGGTTTTGATAAGGCATTGCTCATCGATTCCAGAACCTATCCGGCCAGGAGCGTGGAGGAGCCGGAGAAGGATAAGGTGCTTCGTGGCTCCAAAGACGGTTTTGTGGAGACTATCGTATTTAACACAGCTCTGATCCGGCGCAGGATTCGCAGCACCGACCTGCATATGGAGCTGCTGACAGCGGGAAAAAGCTCCCGGACGGACATTGTGGTGTGCTATATGAAGGGCAGGGTGGATGAGAAGTTTCTCGAGGAGGTCAAGCGCAAAATACAGAATATCACAGTGGATGCGTTGACCATGAATCAGGAATCCCTGGCGGAGTGTCTCTATCAGAGAAAGTGGTATAATCCCTTTCCGAAGTTCAAGTACACGGAGAGACCGGACGCCGCGGCCGCTCAGGTGCTGGAAGGCAATATCGTGATCCTGGTGGACAATTCACCCTCGGCTATGATTCTACCTACCACGATTTTTGATGTGATGGAGGAAGCGGACGATTATTATTTTCCACCCATTACGGGAACATACCTTAGGATGACACGTTTTTTGATCGGAGTACTCACCTACCTGCTCACGCCCACATTTCTGCTGCTGATGAACAATCCACAGTGGATTCCGGAAAGTTTTTCATTTATTATGCTGAAGGAAGAGGTGAACATTCCGCTGATCTGGCAGTTCCTGCTGCTGGAGCTTGCCATTGACGGATTGAAGCTGGCAGCGGTGAACACACCGAATATGCTGAGCACACCTCTTAGTGTGTTGGCGGCGCTGGTGATGGGGGAGTTTGCGGTGGAGAGCGGGTGGTTTTCTTCGGAGGTCATGCTGTATATGGCGTTTGTGGCCATTGCAAACTATACACAGGCCAATTATGAGTTGGGGTATGCGTTGAAATTCCTTCGGGTGCTGAATTTGATCCTGACGCAGCTGTTTGGGCTGTGGGGGTATATTGGGGCTATTGTTCTGGCGGTGCTGGGAATCTGCTGCAACAGGACGGTGGCGCACAGCAGCTATATCTACCCGCTGATTCCCTTTGATTGGAAGAATTTGAAGAATCGGCTGATACGGCGGCGGCTGCCGGGAGCGTTCAAGGGAAAAAACCAGTGATGGCACTTGGCGCTTTATCCTGGATGAATCGTAAATTTTGAAATCATGTATCAAAAAATTTTGAAATCAAAAATTGAAATATAAATTCTTTAATGATATAATATTAACAATGTCAGCTTTTGATTCCATGCGTGCCTGGTGGGGCACGATATGGTTTACTATTGTAAAACAGGCAGGAGTAAGGCGCGTGCACCGTTTGGTGAGGTGGCCTTGCAGTGACGGCAAAAGACCGGTTTAGGCTCTGGCTTGCCGCCACGCTACATAAATGCTTAGATGAGGAGTGGGGAAGTATGTTTAGAATCACGACAGATTCCACGGCAGATCTGCCAGTGGAATATTTACAGGAGCATGATGTGGAAAGCATACCGCTTAGTTACATCCTGGACGGTGTGACCTATGGCGGCGAAAAAGAGCTGGACTGGAAGGAATTTTATTCCATGATGCGTAATGATGGCAAGATGCCCACCACCTCCCAGGTGAATCCGGAAGATGCGAAGATTTTTTTTGAAAAATATATCAAGATGGACAAGGAAATCCTGCATCTGGCTTTTTCCTCAGGTTTGAGCGGTACCTATAACAGTATGTGTATAGCGGCTGAGGAGATCATGGAGGAGCATCCTGACTGCAAGATTGTGGTGTTGGACAGTCTCTGTGCTTCCCTGGGCGAGGGATTGTTTGTACATAAGGCGATCAAGATGCGGGATGCCGGTAAGTCGCTTGACGAGACAGCGGACTGGCTGAAGGCAAATGTCCAGAACTTTGTCCATGTGTTTACTGTGGATGATCTGTTTCATCTGCACAGGGGCGGAAGAGTCAGCAAGGCTGCGGCCGTTATTGGAACCCTGGTCGCCATTAAGCCCAAGCTGCATGTGGACAGCGAGGGACATTTGATCGTCATTGACAAGGTGAGGGGGCGTAAGAAAGCTCTGAACGCTCTGGTGGACTACATGGAAGAGAAGATGGGCAGCCGTCTGCAGGAGAACAAGGATGATTATGTGTTCATCAGCCATGGCGATGCCCTGGAGGATGCAGAGTATGTGAGGGACCAGATCAAGGAGCGCCTTGGCATGGAAAACTTCCTGATCAACCATATTGGTCCCACCATTGGCGCCCATTCGGGTCCCGGAACCATTGCGTTGTTCTTCATGGGCGAGTCAAGATAAGATTTGTTGATAAAGAGTGTAAAAGAAGCTGGAAAAGCAAATGATTTCCGGCTTCTTTTCTTTATAGAGGAGGGGCAGTATGACGCGGGATATCAAAATGGTGGTAACGGATTTGGATGGAACCTACTTAAGAAGTGATAAGAGCATTTCAGCCTATACGGAGCAAGTCATGGCAAAACTGCGGCAAGCCGGGATATTGTTTGTGGTGGCGACGGCAAGGCCTGTGAGGGCAGTTCGGGACTTCCTTCCATGGGTGCAGTATGATGCCGGTATTTTTCACAACGGAGCAGTTGTGTGGAATGGGGCGGAGAGAATTGGAGGAACGGGAATAGAGGAATCTCAGAAAATTGTACAAAAAATCACACGTGAAAAAGCGGGGATCCACGTAGCAATTGAGGCGGATGACCGACTCTATGCAAATTTTGATGCTCAGCGGATATGGCCTGGAATCCAATATTCTTCTACTGTAAATTTTGCGGAATTGAGTGGAAAAGTTGCAGATAAACTGATCATCGAGGCACATTCCCTGGAGGAGATGGCCCAATACCGGAAATACATACCGGAGCATTTGTATCTGCAGTTATCAGAAAACGCAATTGCTATGGTGATGAACAGGCAGGCCACAAAGACCAAGGGGATTCAGTTATTGGCCGGGCATTTCCATATTTCACAGGAAGAAATCGTAGCATTCGGGGATGATTATAATGATATTGATATGCTCCAAAGCTGCGGAATAGGTGTTGCGGTGGGGAATGCGCTGGAGGAAGTGAAACGAAGTGCGGACCGGGTTTGCGGAAGCAATGATGAGGATGGTGTGGCACATTGGCTTTCAGAAAATCTGGATATTCCCGTTTGCAGGAATTAGAAACCTGAAATGAAAAGACGCACAGTTTTTTCAGGGAAACATATCATAATACCAAGCAAAGCTTAAAAAGCTAAAAATATGGAAAGGGATCAAAATGCAGGACTATAAGTATGACAATCAGATTGACAAATTTCCTGTGGCCATGGCTTATGTGCCATGGCAGAGATTTGACAAGCTGTACGACGATCTGGAGAAGGCTTACTGCTATGGAACGGTGTTCCCTGAGCTGAATAAACCTTTCACAGGAAGGAGATGCGTACAATGAGTAATCAGGAACAACTTTTGCACGATATCGGAATTGTAAACTTTGTGCTGACGGAGTTGACATTGTATCTGGACACCCATCCCCATGACCGGAATGCCATGGAGTACTTTAATCATTACAACAGGATGAGAAACCAGATGGAGAGGGAGTTCAGCCAGAAGTATTATCCGCTGAGCTTAAGGCTGGTAGAATGCGGCAGTGAGTGGAGCTGGGGCTCAGCGCCCTTGCCCTGGGAAGGAGAGTGCGTATAAATGTGGAGTTATGAGAAGAGACTGGAATTCCCTGTAAACATCAAAGAGCCTAACGCTATGCTTGCCCAGGCTATTATCTCCCAGTACGGCGGTCCAGACGGCGAAATGGGCGCCAGCATGAGATATCTGTCCCAGCGCTATGCAATGCCATACCGTGAGGTGGCAGGTGTTTTGACTGACATCGGAACCGAGGAACTGGCACACCTTGAGATGGTTGCAACTATCGTTCATCAGCTCACAAGGAACTTGTCCATGGATGAAATTGAAAATTCCGGATTTGCAAATTACTATGTGGATCATACCGTAGGTATCTGGCCGCAGGCGGCAAGTGGCTTTCCGTTCACTGCTGCGCAGTTCCAGTCCACTGGCGATATTATCACGGATCTGATGGAAGATATGGCGGCAGAGCAGAAGGCGAGAACAACCTATGACAATATCCTGCGTCTGGTGAAAGACCCTGATGTCTGCGAGCCCATCAAATTCCTGCGCATGAGAGAGGTCGTGCACTTCCAGAGGTTTGGTGAAGCCCTGCGGATCGTGCAGGATAGATTGAACTCCAAGAACTTCTATGCGTTCAACCCTGGTTTTGACACCAACGGCGGTGACTTGTCGGACGGCTGTGATTGCAACTGCAACAACTAAAAAGGAACCATTAATGAGAGGCCTCACAGATGCGCTGTGGGGCTTTTCTTAATTTATTTGCATATGACCGAACGGTCTGTTACAATGAAAATCAGATAAATATATTTGATGATGTAAAGGGAGGCTAAGACATGAGAAAAACGAAGATCATCTGTACCATAGGACCTGCTAGTGAGAATGAGAAAATCCTGACGGAGATGTGTCATGCGGGCATGAACGTGGCAAGACTCAATTTCTCTCATGGAACCCATGAGGAGCATCAAAAGAAGATCGATCTCATCAAAGAGGTGAGGGAGAAACTAAACTACCCCCTGCCCATCATGCTGGACACCAAGGGACCTGAGTATAGGATCAAGACCTTCCGCGACAAAAAGGCAATTTTGGAAGAGGGACAGACCTTTACCTTCACTGTAGCGGACGTAGAAGGTGACAATACGCGAGTATCCGTGACCTATAAGAATCTGGTGGAAGAGCTTCATGCGGGAGACAGGATTCTTGTGAATAACGGTCTGCTGGTGTTCGAGGTACAGGAACTCACGAAAGAGGACGTTATCTGCAAGGTGATCGCGGGAGGCGAGATTTCTGACCGGAAGAGCATGAATTTTCCCAATCATGTTTTTCAGGGAGAGTACTTGAGCGAACAAGACAAAGAGGATATTCTCTTTGGCATTCAGAATGATGTGGATTTCGTGGCGGCTTCTTTTGTCTCCAATAAGCAGGACATGGTTGCACTGAGGAAATTCTTGAATGAAAATGGCGGGGAGAACATTGACATTATTGCCAAGATCGAGAATCGGGCAGGCGTGGAAAATATTGACGAGATATGTGAGATCGCGGATGGCATTATGGTGGCAAGGGGCGATCTGGGAGTGGAAATTCCCTTCGTGGAGGTACCTGCCATCCAGAAATATCTGATCATGAAGTGCCGTCTTCTGGGAAAGAGAGTTATCACCGCCACAGAGATGCTGGAGTCCATGATCCACAATCCCCGTCCTACCCGCGCTGAGATATCTGACGTGGCAAATGCCGTTTATGACGGTTCCTCCGCCGTGATGCTGTCAGGAGAGTCCGCCGCCGGCAAATACCCTGTGAATGCCGTGAAAAATATGGCGGAGATCGCCGAGTACACGGAGAAGAACATTGATTACGCAAAGCGCTTTCATTCAACGGAGTACGTGATTAAGAGCAACATAGACGCCGTATCCCATGCCACCTGCGCCATGGCCATTGACACCAAGGCGCAGGGCATCGTGATCAGTTCCCTCTCGGGCAATACCGTTCGGATGGTGAGCCGTTTCCGTTGTCCTGTGGACATTATTGGCATGACTACCTCCGAGAAAGCTTGGAGAAAACTGAATCTGAGCTGGGGTGTGACACCGGTTCTCAGCGAGGAGTTTAATTCCGTGGATGTGATGTTCTATCACGCCCTGCGCCATGCCAAGGAAGTATTTTGTCTGCAAAGAGGGGACAATGTGGTTCTCACTGGCGGTCAGACCAGCGGACAGTCAGGAAATACCAATACCATCCGGCTGGAGACCATCAGATAAGTAATTTCCCTATGCATCGGATTCATGTTGAGTATTCTAAGGGATATGAAAGCAGTCTATGACAGCAGACCGAAAGTGGGGGCGATATAATAATGAGAAAGAACAAGTTTTTAGGAGCATCACTGATTCCAAGGCATGTGAGTAATCGTATTTTTCTCAGAATATATCACTTGACTTCATTGGTTCCTGTACCGCGTAAAATCAGGGATCAGAACTATAAAAGCAATATAGTGCAATTGAAAAATATGCATTGGGATTTCTGGACAGCACCTTCTGCATATATTGAAAATCAGAATGAGTGGGACAATATCATGTTTGGGGCAGGAAAGCACCACAATATGAGATATTCCGGCTGCGAGATCATTGCAACATTCAATGCGCTGAAAGCATTGAAAGGGATGGGCTCGCCAGAGTCGATGGCGGAGCTCATCTGCGAATATGAGGCACACGGTGCAGCGCTGAGAGGCGCATTTGGTGTATCACCAAGGGCAATAGAAGCTTATTTCAAAAAGCATGGCTTTCGGGTTACGACCACGGACAAAGGGGATGGAGAGTCCCTGGAAATCGTTGACAGGCAGAGCCAGGTTCTGATTGCTGTGGCATATAATGATGCAAATGATATTATGCAGCAGGTCCATACGATATGTATTACCAAAGATGTAGGGCAGGGATATGTTCTCCACAATGTATATCGCAAGGATAAGAGCGGGAAATATATTGCAAGTGCTCCTTATGCAACTCTTTCAGATGCAATCAGCAATATGTCGAGGTATGAGCCGAAGCTGATCTATCTGATTGGCATAGCAGATGCAGTTCTTTAGAAATCATTGGCTATAAGGCACATTACATTGGAAATTTTTTGGCTAAAGTCAGTTATATCCTTAATGTTTTTTGTAAATGGCACGTGAATAAATATCATTTTTGTTTTCAGGTTTTGCTCTGCAAGATAGGACAGCCCGTGCCAATAAAGATTATTACAAAAGGATGTGCCTGCGTTGTGTGAGAGTTTGGCCGGCACTCCGCTTTTTTCAAATAATTCGATTAAATATATGCAATCAGCAGTAGTATTAATTTTATGATTTGCATT
This sequence comes from Acetatifactor sp., assembly GCA_022511385.1. Lineage (GTDB taxonomy): Bacteria > Bacillota > Clostridia > Lachnospirales > Lachnospiraceae > Acetatifactor. The sequence goes on along the minus strand of JAFLRN010000047.1, from coordinate 13,143 downwards.
TTGTGCAGTCGTTTCTATACATACTTTATCTTTTATGATAGGGCGTTGTCCAAAACTCATAATATAATCATATTCATGCTTTTGAAGAACAGAAATTAATATTTCTATATCTTTTTTCTTGTTGCTTGGCAAAAGCAGGGTATTATATTTACTGCCCTGTATCAGTAATTCAGAAGAAGTTCCCTTAAATGCTGTTAAAAGAATATCCATAGTAAGCTAAAGTCCTTTTCTTGTAAATGCTCAGAAATCATAATTGCAAATCAACTGGTTTTCAACTGTTCCTTCAATGCATCCTGCAATACCTGTGAGAAATTGATTCCATGGGCAGTTGCTATATGAATATATTACATTCTACACAAAATTTCATAAAGTGCAAGAAAATAATATTTGCATATTTTCCATCAAGAAATTCAGGTTTGATTACTGTATAATAAATCTATCAGTTCCGGTAGAAAGCATCGGAGCTGACGACAGATATCATGGGCTTTCTCTGTGATATCGAAAGAGAGGAAATTGCATGGAAAACACTATTCTTGCGGATGTCCTGGCTTACATTGATGATCATATCCACGATAAAATAAGTCTTGGAGAACTGGCGGAGCTGGCAGGATACAGTCCGTTCTATTTCAGCAAGATGTTTTCGGAAGCTATGGGTATGCCAGTGACAGGCTATGTCCGGATCCGAAAGCTTCAACACGCCATTGTGGATCTGCTGGAGGGCAAGAAGGTTCTGGATGTGTCGCTTCTCTATGCATTTGACTCCCATGAAGGCTTTACAAGAGCTTTCACGAAACTTTTTGGCGTGGCACCCAGAACGGTAAGAAAGCACTTGCCTGCTTATCAGGTACCTGACCGCGTTGCTTTTTATAAAAGTGAAAGGAGAAAAGAGATGGATATAAGCAAAAAGGATAATTTACAAGATAATATGCAGCAGCTGGTATATGAGGTATTGTCTGAAGCTTTACTGGAGGCGTCGGAGGGCTATTGCACAGAGATTGACATCAAACTGCTGCAGGATGGCAGTATACGGATTTTAGATAATGGGAGAGGAATACCCCTTACCCAGAACAGGTATGCTGATAAGGATGTGTTGGATAAAATCCTCACTGGGCGTCCAATCTCAAATCTGGAATACAGTCAGATGGGAGATTTTGTGCAGCTTGGTCTGCAGACAGTGAATTCTTTGTGTGAGAGTTTGCAGCTGAGAGTTTACCGGGACGGAACATGTTTTAAACAAGATTATGTCAGGGGAATTCCGCAGCATGAAATAAGCAGTGAAGTTATGAAACATGCCTCTGGAACAGAAATCACTCTGAAGCCGGATAGGGCCATTTTTGGTGACACAATGTTTTCAGTTGAAATGCTTCGGGAATGGATTGATCATAAAACGATAAATTTACCGCAGCTCAAGGTTCAGCTAGGATAACAGGTATAATCACAGATGGGCAGGCTGCATCGCAACAAAAGGTAGAGTGCGGCCTGCTTTGCATCTTGACTGCCCGCAGAGAAAAAATGGGTGGATTTACGTCAGAGTCGTTGGAGATGCATTTACATGGGGATGGCAGTATGGAAATTGCTGCCGTTTTTTCTTGACATCCTTATAAGATATCCCTATAATTATCTTTTGCAACTGAATATTTTACCGTAAGGTATCCGTCGGCAAAATCCGGCGGAGAAAGACCTACTTGGCAAGATATGAAGAATATAACTACCAGGAGGAAGCAAGAATGATCACGATGGAGAAAGTGTGCAAGTCGTACAGGATTGCAAAACGAAACGCAGGTTTTATGGAGGCCTGCAAGGCTCTCTTTCACAGGGAGTATGAGGTTGTCGATGCCTTAAAGAGCGTGAGTTTCACCATTTCGGACGGCGAGATGGTGGGTTACATCGGCCCCAACGGAGCAGGGAAGAGCTCCACCATCAAAATTCTAAGCGGAATATTATCACCTGACAGCGGTACGGTCCTTGTGGACGGAAGAACGCCCTGGAAGAACCGCATTGAACATGTGCGGCAGATTGGCGTAGTCTTTGGACAGCGCTCCCAGCTGTGGTGGGATGTTCCAGTCATAGATTCCTTTGAACTCATAAAGGATATCTATTCCATACCCAACCAAATGTATCGGGAAAATCTTGAAGAACTGACGGAAACCCTGAACTTAGGGGAATTGCTTCGCACACCTGTGCGCCAGCTTTCCCTTGGTCAGCGTATGCGCTGCGAGCTGGCTGCATCCCTGCTTCACAGTCCAAGGATTTTGTTTCTGGACGAGCCCACCATAGGTCTGGATGCTGTGTCCAAGCTGGCGGTACGGGAGTTTGTGAAAAATCACAACGAGATCCACGGCACAACAGTGATCCTCACCACTCATGATATGCAGGATATTGAAGCGCTGACAAAGAGGATCATTCTGATCGGCAAGGGACAGATCCTAATGGACGGCACTCTGGAGGATATAAGACGGGGCGGTGAGAGCATTGACGAGACGTTAGCAGAATTATACCGCAGCTATGATATATGAAGATAAGCAGATAGTTGTAGTGTAACAATTCAGTGCTTAAGTAAGGCGGTATTTGCAGTACAACAAATAGCTCCGTATTGCAAGGATATTAGCTGTGTTGCGGTGGAAAGGCAGGTTCATGAATGAAAAAATATATATCTTTTTTCCGGCTCCGTCTTGTGATGGGGCTGCAATACCGGTCTGCGGCAGTGGCAGGGATGGTGACCCAATTCTTTTGGGGATTTATGGAGATTATGATGTTTCAGGCCTTTTATGAGGCGGATCCGGCGGCTTTTCCCATGACGGGACGGGGGCTTGCTGCCTATATTTGGCTCCAACAGGCTTTTTTGGCCTTCTTTGAAACATGGAGTATAGATTGGGAGATCTTTTCGGACATACTCTCCGGAAACATTGCCTATGAACTCTGCAGGCCCATTCATATCTATGACATGTGGTTTTCAAGGAATGTGGGAAATCGGCTGGCCAGAGGGGCTCTGAGGTGCCTGCCCATTCTTTTGGTGGCGGTATTGCTCCCCGAGCCCTATGGACTGAGAGCGCCGGCATCCATACCAAATTTATTTCTGTTTATCATGACGCTTATATTAGGGCTGTTGGTATTGGTGGCGCTGATCATGGTTTTATATGTGATGACATGTTATACTTTGTCGTCGGATGGATTGAGGGCGCTTTTTTCTTCCGTAGTGGATTTCTTTGCGGGGGCGGTGATCCCATTGCCCTTTTTCCCCGCAGGAATGAGGCGGATCATGGAGGTTTTGCCCTTTGCTGCTCTGCAGAATGTTCCCCTTCGGGTGTACAGTGGTGATCTGACAGGTCCAGAACTATTACGGGCGATCGCATTGCAGTTCTTTTGGCTGGTTGTCTTGATTGGTATAGGGAAGTTTCTCTGTCTGAAAGCGGAAAGGCGGGCAGTGATACAGGGCGGCTGAGCGAATACCGGAAATAAGCAATGCTTGAAAAAGAAGGAGGTTTCAAATGAATCAAAAGGTTTTTCATACAGGAGCCTTGAAGCTGTACGGTAAGTATGTCTCCATCATTGTAAAAAGCGCCATGCAATATCGGGCTTCCTTTATTATGTTTGTTTTTGGCCGTTTTTTTGTGTCCTTTAACGTTTTTCTCGGCATTTTCTTTATGTTTCAGAGATTTCACAGCGTGAAGGGCTTTAGCTACAGGGAGGTGCTTCTTTGTTTTTCCATTGTGCTGTTGGAATTTTCTCTGGCGGAAATGTACGCCAGGGGCTTTGATGTATTTCCTTCCATGGTGCGGCAGGGCGATTTTGACAGGATCCTTCTCCGGCCGAGAAGCGCTGTCCTTCAGGTACTGGGAAGCCGATTTGAATTGACCAGGCTCGGGGCTTTTGTCCAGTCAATTGTCATGTTCGTGTATGCTGTTTGGACGGGCGGTGTTCGGTGGACGTTTTCCAAGATTGCAGCCCTGAGCCTTATGTTAATATGCGGATCAGCATTATTTACGTCGATGTTTATGATTGGAGCTGCTTTCAGTTTCTTCACGTTGGAGAGACTGGAATTTATGAATGTATTTACGGACGCAGCAAGGGAATATGGCAAGTATCCACTGGGTATTTATGGGAAAAAACTTCTGTGGATCACCACTTTTTTGCTTCCCTATGCGCTGGTGCAGTATTATCCTCTGCTGTATCTGTTGGATAGGAGAGACAGTATCCTTTATGTTTTCCTGCCGCTTCCTGCGGCGTTATTCCTGATCCCGGCTTATTTGTTCTGGCGTGTAGGAGTACGGCATTACAAGTCCACAGGATCTTAATACGATCCCTGTGCCCGGCAATAACAACAAATTGTTACTGCCGGGGCTGGACGTCACTTGCATGGTTTATATATGGAAAGTGCCAACGTGCTTGGGCGGTCTGCCGGAAGGGCATTGACAGGACTGAGCTGAGTTGGGCGGGGTGTGAAAAGTAGCGACCGCAGTAATGACACCTTGTCTTTTTAATCGTATGGTTGATAAAGACGGTTGTATATTTTATAATGGTGTTAATCAAGGAATTCAACCTGTCATCACACATGGGTTTGTGGGAAAGCAGCTGAGATGGCTATCATGCGGGGAAGGATCCGCGCAAGGGCCAGAAGGAAGGCGGCACTATGCAAGAACAAGTATTACAGACGGCTTGCGGGGCTGTAAAGGGAATAGTGAAAGAGAGAAGCATACTGTTTCAGGGCATTCGCTATGCCACGGCGGAGAGGTTTGAGTATCCGGTGCCTGTTACCCACTGGGATGGAATCTATGATGCCACACAGCAGGAGTTGAACTGCTTTCAGTACGATACCTTTCGGCCGGAGGAAAATGATACCGACAATTTTTATTATGAGGAGTTCCGTAAGGGCAGGAAATTTCAATATGAGGAGAATGCTCTGACCTTGAATATTGTCAAGCCCCTACAGGGTGAAAACTGCCCTGTGCTGGTATTTATCCACGGCGGCGGTCATGAGACGGGGACTGTGGGTGAACTGCCGCACGGTGATACGGAGGAATATGCAAAACGGGGTATTGTCTATGTTTCCATAGGCTACCGTTTGAATGTTTTTTCCCTGTATCGTTCCAGAAACTACGGTCTTTACGATCAGATGACCGCGATCCGCTGGATTCATGAAAATATTGCAGCCTTTGGCGGAGATCCTCATCATATCACCATTATGGGCCAATCTGCCGGAGCTATGAGCGTAACAGACCTACTTTATACGCAGACTCTCAAAGGTATTGTACAGGGCGCTGTTATGCTGTCCGGAGCGGGCATGGTTCCAAAGATAGTAAAGCCTTATACGGAAGCGGAGTCCGAAGGCTTTTGGAGTGAGGTACAGGAGAGGGCCGGGGTAAAGGATGAAGCAGCTTTTAAGGCCCTGCCAGCCAAAGAAATCTGGGAGGCCTGGTATCAGATTTCCAGAAAGCATAACGACTTGCATTATCTCCAGCCAGGAATCGACGGTACGATCATACCCGATTTACCACAGAATGTGCGCAGGGCGGGGACGGATTTGGACATTCCGCTGATTGTTGGCGTGACTTCCCAGGATTTTATGCCTTATCTGATTTTTGAGTTGGCTTATGGCTGGGCAAAACGAAATGCGAGAGAGGGAAGAAAGCCCGTGTACGGTTTTCTCTTTGACAGGGAGCTGCCTGGCAATCGTTATAAGGCTTACCATGCTTCCGATTTATGGTATTTTTTTGGAAATATGGATAAATGTTGGCGGCCCTTTGAAAAATTGGATTATGATCTCAGCAGCCTGATGATAGATTACGTTGTAAATTTTGTACGAAACGGCGACCCTAATGGGATTTCACTGCCTCTTTGGAGTCCTGTGACAAGAAAGCACAGGGGATTCCGTAAATTTGACGGTGAGTCCGACGGCTATGCTTCTCCTTTTGAATGCCGGAGAAAACTTTGGCATACTTTTTTTAGGGATAAGGGACCAATGTGAGTAAAGATTTTTAGTTTTAAAATGTGGGATACAAAAAAGATACAACCCCGGCTTACTATTGGGACATAAGCTTGTATCGTATGCGCGCAGACCGGTAAAGCACATGGAACATTGGGATAGGCTTGACGCGCAGAAATGGGGAAATGAGATGATAAGGATATTGATCGCGGAGGACGAGGAGCCTATCGCAAATCTGATAAAAATGAATCTGCGCAGGGCGGGGTATCACTGTACCTGGGCAGCGGACGGAGAACAGGCGGCCGATCTGATGGACCAGGAGAAATTTGACTTGATGCTCCTGGATATCATGCTACCCGGCATTAATGGTTACGAGCTGATGGAGTATGCCAGGACGCTGGAGCTGCCAGTGATCTTTCTGACTGCTCTGGGCAGTACGGAAAATAAGGTGAAGGGCTTGAAAATGGGAGCGGACGACTACCTGACTAAGCCCTTTGAAATTGTGGAGCTGTTGGCCAGGGTGGAGGCTGTACTGCGCCGTTATCACAAGACAGAGACAATTCTGAATGTGTTCGATGTTGTGATCGATACGGCTTCCCGGTCCGTCACCAGGGATGGGGAACAGATTCAGTTGACCATGAAGGAATTTGATCTTCTTTTGCTGCTGGCAAGGAACCGGAATATTGCATTGTATCGGGAGACCATTTATGAGAACGTTTGGGGCGGCGATTACATGGGACAGAGCAGGACGGTGGACCTCCATATTCAACGTTTGAAAAAGAAGTTGAACTGGGATAACGAGATTACGGCAGTTTATAAGGTCGGTTATCGTCTGGAAGCGGAGCGTGAAGGTGAATGATAAAATTTGCAGATAAGCTTTTTTTCACCATGGTTGTATTGCTGACCCTGATCTTTACTGTGTTTGGGGTCTGGATGCTGTACTCCAATTTTTCCCGGCTGTTGGACAGGGAGCTGGAGCAGGGAAGCAATGAGAGTAGAATGTTTCATTTTCTCTTTGAGATGGGGTACCAGTCTGTGGAAGAGTATGGAGTGGACTATGCCGTCAACAGGACTATGGATAGCATTGCGGATAGCGTGGAGAGAAATGGCAGCCGCTGTTTTGTGCTACAGGAAAACGGCGGCTATTATTATGGGCAGGATTATGTGCGGAGAAGGGAATTTGACCGGGAGGTGGAGACGCTTGTGGAATCCCTGGGTGGTAGAGATACCTACGGCTATTGTATCCGCAGGGTGGGGGACGAGTACTATATGCTCACCGCATCCATTGCAAATGTGGGATCTTCGACGGTCTATCTTGGCACCTGCAAAAACTTGACTGCCATCTACGAGGATAGAAGTGAACTGCTGAACCAGTACCGTATGGCGCTGGTGTGTCTGCTGTTTGTGGGCGGCGTCGGTATTTATCTGCTTTCCTTCTATATCACCCGGCCCATCACCAGTCTGGATAAGCTGGCCGGTAGGATTGCAGAAGGAGATTATGAGTTCCGTTCCCGCAACAAAAGTCATGACGAGGTGGGCTCTCTGGCAAGAAGTTTCAACCGGATGGCGGACCGCCTTGTGGACCAGATGGAGGCCAAGGCCCTGGAGGCAAAGCAGAAGGAGGATTTTACTGCCGCCTTTGCCCATGAGCTGAAGACGCCCCTTACTTCCATCATAGGATACGCGGATATGCTGAATTCAATCGATCTCACTGAAGAGGAGAAGCGGGAGGCTTATTTTTATATCTACAGCCAGGGAAAACGGCTGGAGAGTCTCTCGCACAAGCTGCTGGAGCTGGTCAGCATGGACAAGGGCGCTGACTCTGGCTCCGATACTTTCCGCCAGGTGAATGTGAAGACCCTGGAGGAGAATATCCGTATCACCATGCGGCCAATCTGGAAGAGCCGTGGCATCCGGGGAAAGGTAAACATGGACAAAGGTGTGCTTTACGGGGATGCAGAGCTATTGCTGTCACTGTTCTATAATCTGTTGGACAATGCCGTGAAAGCCATGGATAAGGAGCAGGAAAGCTTTATTCTGCTGAAGGGCACTGCCGTGAAGGAAGGCTATGAGGTGAAGGTGGTGGACAACGGCCGGGGAATTCCAAAGGATGAGATAGGGCGTATCACAGAAGCCTTTTATATGGTGGACAAATCCCGTTCCCGCAGGGAGGGCGGCGCGGGAATCGGCATGGCGCTCTGCCGGAAGATTGTCCAGATGCACGGTGCAGAATTGAAGATCGACAGCAATCTTGGGGAGGGGACAGTGATCCAGATTTATTTTCCCACAGCTGAAAAGCTGGAAGCTTCGATGAGTGAAGGAAGGGAAGAAACGCCGCGAAAGGCGGGTGTGGAATCATGATAAAGAGAAAACAGTCGGTGAAGCTAAAGGAGAAAAAGGATACACATGTAAGGACTGCTACAGGAAGAACTACCACAAGAAAAACTTCGGCAGGAAGAACTGTCACAAGAAAAACTGCTGCAGGAAGAACTGCCATGAGAGAAACTGCTGTAGGACGAACTGGCGGTAGAAAGCTATATGTGATGGGTGCCGTCGGACTTGTTCTGCTGCTCTTATTTTCTTTTTACGTGCCACAGTTGATATTTAGTTTGCGCGACAGCTATCTGTGCAGAGATATCGTCTATGAGGAGCAGGAAGACACGGTTGTGACTCTTATGAGCGCTGCTTATGAACCTTCGTTAGAGCAAAGGTTAAAAAAATTTGTTGAGGGACAAGAGAGAGGAAGAAATTTTTATGTATCCGCCCAGGAGATGGAGGTGACGGAAGAACTATATCAACGGTTGAAAGGAGCTGCCGGAATATTATATCAACAGACTATCTTAAGAGCCATGATGGAGACAGGAGCGGTATCCCATATTTTTTTATTGGATGATACATTTACGATAAACAGCTGGAAACAGTATGTAGTTTACAGTGATGAGTATACGGAGGGTGTCAATTTCATCATCTGGTATTTGGATTTTAGGGCTAAAGACGGGAAACGTCTGGAACTTCTAATAGATGCGGAAGACGCTGCAGTATATGCTCTTTACGCAGAGCAGAATATTCTGCTGACAATGCCGCAGGCATTGAAATGGGATATATCAGATGTTTTGGGGATACTGGATTTGGAGGAGCTGTGGTTTTTTTCAAATTATTATTACCAGAGTATTTCCAGAGAGGAATGGTATAATGAAGCATTATATTATTCCAAAGACGGACAGTTGCATTTAGATATAGATTCCGCTTCTAAAGAGACTGTGACCCTTGAGATGTTAGAGTCTGCCTGGATGAATGGAGATGCCATAAGCTCACCGGATGCAAAGACCCTTATTCTACATCTTCTTTTTTCAAGGCAAAATTTGGATTTCAGCTTCAGACTTTTTCATAGTCAAAACGGAAATGACTCCTCAAATATATATCCGGAGTTTTATATGGGAATTGATTCCATCAGTGAACTGATCCCGGAATTTGCGGAAAGATTTTAGGTTGTCAGCATAAAAAGCCTCCTGCACCGATATATTTTTACAAAGCGGTGGGGAGGCTTATTTTTTGAGTTTGAAAACCTTAATAGAAAGAGTGGATGACCTGGTATGGGGACCATGGATGCTGGTGCTCCTTCTGGGAACGGGAATTTATCTGATGCTGCGGATGCGGTTTCTGCCCCTGAAAAATCTGAAATATGCCATGAAATGTGCCGTCAGCGGCGAGTCGAAGGAGAGTGGCGGAAAGGGCGGAATTTCCTCCTTTTCCTCGCTGATGACGGAGCTTGCTATTACCATCGGCACGGGAAATATCATTGGAGTTGCCACAGCCATGGTGCTGGGCGGTCCGGGGGCGCTTTTCTGGATGGTGGTCACCAGTTTTATCGGTCTGGCCACAAAACTGGCGGAGAGCACGCTGGCGGTAGCCTGGCGGACGCGGAATGAGAAAGGGGAGCTGGTGGGCGGGCCAATGTATACCTGCGTCCGGGCGCTGAAAGGAAGGATGGGGAAATTCCTGGGTTATTGGTTTGCGCTGATGGCGGTGCTGGCTTCCCTTGGGATGGGAAATATGACCCAATCCAACTCCATTGCAGATGCCTTCTGGTACTCCTTTGGAACGCCAAAAGCGAAGACAGGACTGATCGTCACAATTCTGACCATCCTGGTGGTCCTGGGCGGTATCGGTGTGATTTCCAGGGTGACAAAATTTCTTGTGCCGGCCATGGGCCTTTTATATATGCTGGGCAGTTTTGCGGTGATCCTGGTGAACTGGCGGAATCTTCCCGGCGCACTGGCGGGTATTTTGGCAGGGGCCTTCTCGCCGAGAGCAGTTTCCGGTGGGCTGTTTGGTACGCTGACGGTCTCGGCATTTCAATCCCTGCGATGGGGCGTTGCAAGGGGAATCTTCTCTAACGAGGCGGGACTGGGCGCATCGGGAATTACCGCCGCGGCGGCCAATACCGACGACCCTGTGAGACAGGGATACATAAGTATGACAGGTGTGTTTCTTGACACGGCTGTGATGTGCACTGTCACAGGCTTGGCGCTGGCGGCTTCCGGTGTTATGGGTATGGAGGCGGTACAAAATGGAAGTCTTACCGGGACGGGAATGATCCTTGCAGTGTTCCGCACGGCCTTTGGCAGGGGAGCGGATGTGTTTGTCAGCACCTGCATTGCATTGTTTTCCTTTGCCACGGTGGTGGGGTGGGCCTATCAGGGAGAGAAGGTCTTTGAGTTTCTCTTAGGTGGAAATACCAAATACAATCTTTGGTACCGCTTTGTGTATGGGCTGACAGCCTTTTTTGGATGTGTGTTCTCTTTAAAGACAGTATGGACGCTTTCCGATATCTGCAACGGTTTGATGGCGATTCCCAATCTGATCTGTGTGCTGATACTGTCAGGTAAGGTGTGCAGGATGATAAAGGAGCACGAAGCACATAAAAAATAATTGAGAGAACCCGCTGGACGTGGTATGATATTTGCGGCATCTTAAAATATATGGCTTACCCTATCAGAAAATTGCTGCCCTTTGAACAGGAAGGAGAACTGTTGCTGGGTAGAATGACAGAAGAAAACAGGAAGACCTGAGCGGAGGAGCCTAATAGTATAGAAGCAAAAATCAGGAAAAAATGCATAGAAACAACATGCATAGAAACAAAATGCAGAGGAGAGGAAACCATGTCCAGAACAATTGATTATTTTTTGCAATATGTAAAGATTGATACCCAGTCCGACGAGAGCACCGGAACAACTCCCAGCACAGAGAAGCAGCGTGTGCTGGCGGGGCTGCTTGTAAAACAGCTTAAGGAGATGGGAGCCGAAGAGATTACATACGATGAGGAGTATGGTTATGTGTATGCCTCCGTCCCGGCATCTGCGGGCTTTGAGGATAGACCGGTGCTGGGCTTTATTGCCCATATGGATACTTCCCCGGCGGTGTCAGGGGAGAATGTGAAGCCGAGGATCGTGGAGAAGTATGACGGCGGGGATATTATACTGAACCAGGTGGAGAATATTGTTCTCCGAGTGGCGGATTTTCCGGAGATTGTAAAGCTGGCTGGACAGGACTTGATCGTCACTGACGGAACCACGCTGCTTGGCGCGGACGATAAAGCAGGGATTGCGGAGATTATGGCAGCTGCGGATCACCTGCTGAAGCATCCGGAGATACCTCACGGAAAGTTGCGGATCGGCTTTACCCCTGATGAGGAGATCGGGGAAGGAGCGGATCATTTTGATGTAAAACTTTTCGGGGCGGATTTTGCCTATACGGTGGACGGCGGCGAGCTGGGAGAATTGGAGGATGAGACCTTCAATGCGGCAAGCGGAAGACTTGTCGTACACGGCAGGAGTGTACACCCCGGAAGCGCAAAGGGAAAGATGATCAATGCCATACTGGTGGCCCAGGAATTTCAGAGTATGCTGCCGGTGTTCCAGAATCCCATGTACACCGAGGGCCGGGAAGGATTCTTCCACCTGGATCTCATTTCCGGAAATGTGGAGGAGACGGTGGCGGAATATATTATCAGGGATCATGACAGGACTTTGTTTGAAGAAAAGAAGGCCCTGTTTTTGAGCTGTGCGGATTTTCTGAACCGGAAGTACGGAGAGGGAACTGTAACGGCGGAGGTAAAGGATTCTTATTACAACATGAAGGAGGTTCTCGTTCCACATGCGCATCTGATGGAAAATGCATTCCGTATCCTGCGAGAGCTGGGTGTGGAGCCTAAGGTGACGCCCATCCGCGGCGGTACGGACGGTGCAAGGCTGTCTTATATGGGGCTGCCCTGTCCAAATCTCTGCACCGGCGGCGCTAATTTCCACAGCCGTTTTGAGTATGCAAGCGTGCAATCTATGGAGAAGGTAACAGAGCTTCTAGTTCGACTGGCGCAGAGGTATGGGAATTTGCTTTTTGAATAATTTTTGGAGAATTTTATATGCTGTACTTTATGAAACCGTTGCCAGATAGCAAAATTGATACAACTGATTGGAATCCTTTTATAAAAAATGAATGGTTTAGAAATCATTTTATGTACTTTGTTTATTGTCTTCAAGCAATGCTGCTAATATTCTCGATCATATTCGGAGTATGGCGTTTTTCAAACATTTTTATTAAGGTCGGATTATTCATTTGCATATTTATCATTCACGAACTTCTACATTTGATTGTAATATATAAAGTCGGTGATATAAGCATTACACATTCTGGCATCTTTTTTTGGATTACCAGCGGGGCGGTTCTTAAAAAATTACGATTTTTTGTTTTTATGTTTTTGCCCTTTATTGTCCTGACAATTATTCCTGCGATAATATGTGGCTTTTTATCAGGGGAATTAAAAGACACGGCAGCTTATGTTATGTGGATTAATGCAATGATCGCAGGCTCTGATATCATAAATTCTGCACTGATAGCAATTAAACCAAATAACTCTTTGTTCTATAGAGGTTACTACAAATAAATTGTGCTAATGTTTGTCAACTATGAAGTTGTAGTAATGATAAACTCCAGGATTAACGGGACTCAACCATTAGGTGAGAATAACTAAAAAGAGAGGTTATTGAAGAAGAGGGCGGTTTCGTTATAATAATTATTATCAAGCTTGATGAATAATTATTTGGAGGATAACAATATGGATTTAAGTAAAAATATATCTGAAAATATTAAGAAGTTAAGAGAGTCGCAGCATCTGACACAGGAACAGCTTGCGAATTCTTTAGGTATTTCTTATCAGGCAG
>JAFLRN010000046.1 GCA_022511385.1 Acetatifactor sp. | reverse complement strand
GCAGATAGTAGTTCATCATGGAGAACATACCCTTCTTCATCTCACCGCCGTACCAGGTGTTTACGATAACCTGCTCACGGCTGGTAATGTTGAAGGCAACGCAGGTCTCAGAGTTCAGACCCAGCTCCTTATAATTCTCAACCTTTGCTTTAGAAGCATTGTAAACGATGAAATCAGGCTCGAAGTCCTTCAGCTCTTCCTCAGAGGGCTGGATGAACATGTTCTTGATGAAGTGAGCCTGCCATGCAACTTCCACGATGAAGCGTACTGCCATTCGGGTATCCTTGTTAGCGCCGCAGAATGCGTCAACAACGAACAGTCTCTTGTTGGAAAGCTCCTCCAGAGCCAGTTTCTTAACAACTGCCCAAGCATCCTCTGTCATGGGATGGTTGTCGTTCTTGTACTCATCGGTGGTCCACCAAACGGTGTCCTTGGAGTTTGCATCCATTACAATATACTTGTCTTTAGGGGAACGTCCGGTGTAGATACCAGTCATAACGTTTACAGCGCCAAGCTCACTGACCTGGCCCTTTTCATAGCCTTCCAGCTCAGGCTTCATCTCTTCCTCGAACAACAGCTCATAAGAAGGATTGTGCACGATCTCGGTTGTGCCGTTGATGCCGTACTTTGTCAAATTCAGTTCTGCCATCTCTTTTACCTCTTTCTTTAAAATATTTTTGTGAAATCTTCCTGCCAAAAATCCCGCTGGCGAAGACTTACATTTTTTACATCTTATGTATTATCTCAGACCTGTCTGCAAAAGTCAATAAATGGTTTGGAAATTTATATTTATTTTAGGCTTCTCTCTGTTTCCGAACCGCCTTTCAGCTTGTCATAAACAGCACCTTCATCCGGCCCGGATGCCACATAAGCTTCGCAGATTCGGGCAATCTCCTCCTCATCTGCAAGCAGATCAGCTGCAATCTTCTCAGGAGCCTCTCCCTTCCGCAGCTTTCCGCACACCAGACGGATCAGAAGCCGATGTTCCCCCTGTTCTATCCCCTGTTCTATCCCATCCTCAACGCCCTCCTCATATCTTACCGCCAGGGCGTCGTCCATATTGAACTGTGTGAACAGCATATTTTCTACCTCCGATCCATACTTCCTTACAAAATCTGCAAAGATCCCTTCCCTGATGCAGTCCCGAATGGCCATGGCAATCGCCCTGTCACGGCTCATCCCATCTTTCTTATATGTCCTTACTCTTTCAATGAACCAGGCATACTCATACAGCGGCATGCATTCCTTCAGAATCCTGTGGCCTACCGGTAGATTGATATTGATCATTCTTATTTTTAATTCTAACATAGGATGATCTGTTTTTGCAATATACGCATCCGAAAGTTTCCATATTTTTTCGTCAGGTACGGACCTGACTCCGTTGTAAAACAGATAGAATTCCGGCGTAGGGATCCTGATGAGCTTTTCCCTGTAAAGATCCTGATTTCCAAGCAGCCTTTCCATAGTCCGGCCATAATAAAGAACACTTCGCAGAGGCATGTTTTGATTTACGGTAGACTGATGCTCACTGATCACCAGCATCCTGTTCTTTACGGTAAAGCCCAGATCATTTTTTCGTGCCAGAAACAGCACACCCTCCAGGGTCGTGATATCAATGTCCTCTGGGGACGTCTCCACGCCGGAAAGCGTTGAATACAGCTTCGCGGCATTTTCAGGCTCACTGAAAACAGCGGTAAATACATCGGACTTTACCTCGCGGTTGGATACTTCTTTTGTCTTGTTTTCTGTCATAGGCAGACTCCTCCTGTAAAATAATGATTGTAGTCTTGAAAAATACCGCAGAATTGCGTGAAAAAAGAAAGTTTTGATTTTTCAATGACAAAGTGATTATAACAGGGAAAAGTTTTTTTGTAAAGAAAAAGCGTGTATAACTTTCCTCTGATGACAGCAGCATTTCCTTGTCCCAAACCGTCGCATCCAGTATAATAAAAGCAAATCTGCATAAATCATGCCGTTTGCAATATTAACCCGGGGATTAACCCGGGACCCGGGCAAATAAGGACCCGGGCAATTTTTAAACACTGCTCCAATAAACTGTCACATTCCTCTCTGTTTTGCGACTATATAGATAGAGGGCCCTGACAAAACACATAATATCACACAGAAAGGGGGATGGGTCGTGGACGATCTTGCCATCATAGAACTCTATCACAGGCGTGAGGAGAAGGCTATCGCCGAGTCAGACAAAAAATATGGCACTATGTGCCGTTCCATTGCTCTGCGGCTGCTGGGACTTAGGCAGGACGCGGAGGAGTGCGTCAATGACACCTGGTTTGCCGCCTGGAATAAGATGCCCCCCGAGCGGCCCGGATCTCTTGGCGCATACCTGGGACGCATCACACGTAACCTGTCCGTCAGCCGATGGCGGCGGGATCATGCTCATAAACGGTATGACGGAATGGAAATTCTGCTCTCCGAACTGGAGGATTGCGTCCCTTCCCCAAACACGGTGGAGAAGGATATGGCGCGGCAGCAGCTTGCCCAGTCCATCAGCGCCTGGCTGGACAATTTGGAAAGCGAGGACCGATGGCTCTTTATCCGACGGTACTGGTACGGCGATCCGGTGAATGTGCTGGCAGCGGAGCTTGGAAAACAGGCCAACTCCTGCTCCCAGCGGCTGCTGCGGCTGCGGAAGAATCTGCAGGCTTATCTGGAATCGAAAGGAGTAGAACTATGAATTCGATTGATATCTTTGATGGCATTACCGATATCCGGGATGACCTGATCGACGGAGCAAAAACTGGCTCCGGAAAGAAAAAGCAGCACTTTAAAAAACGCTGGTTTGCAGCGGTTGCGGCAATTCTGGTCCTGGCCATCCTCACAGGAATTTTTCTGCGTCCCGAAAACGCACTGACCGCCTACGCCATTGCGCAGGCCAAGTATCCTGAAATGGCTCCCTATCCCGGCGAACCTCATAGCCAAAGGGCCTATGAAGCCTGGTGGGAGGATGTAAAAGCCCAGCGGCGGGATCTGGGGGACACTTCCTCCCTGCGATCCTTTTTCGCTCAGAGTGCCCGGGTTTTCCTGACAGATACGCAAGGTCAGAACAAGATCTGTTCTCCCCTGAACATATATATGGCCCTGGCCATGCTGGCCCAGCTCACGGACGGGGAGAGCCGGGAGCAGATTCTGACCCTCCTTGGCAGCGACAGTATGGACGCCCTGCGGAAACAGGCCAGCGATGTATGGAATTCCAACTACCGGGACGACGGCGCTCTGACATCCATACTTGCGGCTTCGGTATGGCTGAACGAAAATGTGAACTTTCGTCAGGAGACCATGGATATCCTGGCGCAGGAGTTCTATGCCTCCTCCTACCGGGGGAAAATGGGTTCCCAGGAATTCAACAGGGCTCTGCAGGAATGGCTGAACGAACAGACCGGTGGACTCCTGAAGGAGCAGGCCGGAAATATCGAAATGGACAGCGAAACCATCCTGGCTCTGGCGACCACCGTCTACCTTAAGGCCAAGTGGGCTCACGAGTTTTTCGAGAAGAATACCGCGCCCCGGACCTTCCACAGCCCTGCAGGCGATGTGGAGACGGACTTCATGTACCAGCGTTACGACCAGACCTACTTCTGGGGGAATAGATTTGCCGCTGTGTGCCAGACCTTTGAGGAGGGCGGCTCCATGTGGTTCCTTCTGCCCGATGAGGGAGTGACCCCGGAGGATCTGCTCTCCGATGAAGAGGCCATGGATTTTCTATTTAACAAAAACAAGTGGGAAAACCAAAAGTTCCTCTTTGTGAACAAGTACATCCCCAAGTTTGATGTATCCTCCCAGTTCGATCTGGCGGATGGCCTGCAGGAAATGGGCATCACCGACATCTTCGACCTGGCGCTTTCCGACTTTACCTCCATGACTACTGATGTGCCGGAGCCTGTCATTCTTTCTCAGGCCAACCATGCCGCAAGAGTTGTCATTGACGAGGAAGGCTGCACTGCCGCTGCCTTTACCGTTATGCTGGGTGCCGGCGCTGCAATGCCCCCTGACGAGGAGGTGGATTTCATTCTGGACCGGCCGTTTCTCTTCTGCATCACCGGGGACAGCGGCCTGCCGATGTTTGTTGGAGTGGTCAATTACCCCGCCGGGAGTTAAAGACTGCTGAAAATGATAAAATGGGCTTTCGAGGTTAAACGCTGATTTCGAAAGCCCTTTTATATACAGTCATAGTGCTGCCATGTGTTGGAGGTCAACCACTGTGCTAACTTGATCAGCTTTTTACCACTTTTGCCTTTCCATTGCCAATCTCATAGATTGTGTCCGCATATTTCAGGAACTCCATTTTATGGCTAATGGAGATAATGGTATAACCCTCTCTGGCCAATCTGGAAAAATTATGCGCGAGCTGCGCTTCCATGGCGGAATCCAAACTTGACGTCACCTCGTCAAGCATCAACACCCTGTTTTTTCTCAGTAATCCCATAGCAATGCTCAGACGCTGCCGCTCACCGCCGCTCATCAGCTTACCGGCTTCTCCCACATCTGTCTTAAGACCCTCGGGCAGGGCCTCCACATACTCTCTCAGGCACGCAAACTCCAGAGCCTGCCAGAGTTCCTCCTCCGATGCCCCGGGGCATACAAGCCGCAAGTTCTCTTCAATGGTTCCAGGGAACAGATAAATATCCTGTGTTATTTTAGTGACCTTATCCCTGATTGAAAAGCAGCTTACTTCATTGATATCCATATCATCAATAAACACCTGGTCCGCTCCTACTTCATAAAGCTTTACCAGAATATCAAAAACTGTACTCTTTCCACCACCGGACATGCCCACAATTCCTGTCCAGTGCCCTGCCTCAAACCGCAGATTCAGGCCATCCAGCACCGGGGCTGCATCCTCATAGGCAAACCGGCAACTTCGGAATGCAATCTCTTTTTCAAGCACAAACTCACCCTTGCCTGCCTCTCTCTCCCGCTCACCGGCCAACTCAAGATAGGAAAAAATTTTGCTGTATTCGCCCTCGTTCTTCTTTTTGCCAATACCGGTCTTCAGAACGGCGTTGATATTTCCATAAAGCAGGGTACAATAGGAAATCACTGCTATTAATTGACCTACCTGTAATGACTGTGGGAACAGCAGAATGAGAACCGCGCCAACACCGAAGGTCGCCCCTGTAAAAAAGGCGGCGGCAAAGCCGCCGGTCCAGATTGCACTTAAGGTGTCCAACGCTGCAACTTTTCCCCAGATCTTGTTGACAGATTGATTCATCCTGTCCACATCATCCAGCTTTTTCTCCTCAATCCGGTTCAATTTAATAAACTCAATCGCCTGAAAGATATCGCCCTTTGTCTGGTTGATGGCAGCATTTTTCTCTAGCACGTTCTGTACTTCTTTCTCCACATTTTTCATTATTTTTTTCGTGGGTAAAAAGGCTATGGGAAGATAAAACAGCTGAACTGCCCCGATCAGGGGATGAATCATACAGAGAATCACAAAGATTACTGCAGCAACCACAAGATTCACATAATATTCGCTGAGCTCCGCGAGACAGAAATTGATATAACTGACTGTCTCCTTACTGGAATAAGCCAAAAGCTCAAGGGACTTTTCCTTATCGAAAAAGGCATTTTCCTTATAGATCAGATTTTTCATGATCCTCAAGGCAATCTCATTTCCCTTTTTGCGGACATATTTTATCACAACATAATTATACCCTGTCTGCAGGATTACAGTAAGAAGCGGAATGGCCATGAAAAGCAGAATTCCCATGACAATACCCATATAATTTCTGTCCGGGACGTAGTCATCTATCACCTTACTCATCAGATAAGGGGAAATCAGAGCCAACATCCTGATCAGTGTAAACACCAGCACAGAAACCAGCTGCCGTCTGCGTATTTCATGATCAAAGTATTTCATCCATGATCCCCCCTCGTATTCTTAAAAGCAAATGAATAGCTTAATATGTATTTTGATTTTATCTATTATTAGCCCGAAATTACTTGCTGGGATGCCGTAAGAAAACCGTGTTATCCGCCCGCGTCTCCCTCTTCAGCCACTCTGCTTCCTCCTCTGTAAGATAAGGTGACACTTTTTCATAGACCATCCGCTGATACCCATACAGCAGCGCTCTCTGGGTCTCCGTCATCTGTTTTTCGTCAATGGCCTCCATATCAATAGGCACCCAGGTCAGCGTCTTAAAGTGCATAAACTGGCCATACTCGTTCTTTACATCATTCTCCGCCACCATCACATTTTCGATTCGGATGCCGTGACTTCCCTCAATGTAGACGCCGGGCTCGTTAGTCACGTCCATGCCCGCCTCCAGGACAGCCTCGCCCACGCCCTCCATATAGCGCCATCTAAGGCTCTGGGGTCCCTCGTGCACATTCAGTATATAGCCCACCCCATGGCCGGTGCCGCACTTGTAGTCCAGACCCATATTCCAGACGGGCTGTCTTGCAAGAATATCCAGATTCCGGCCGGTACAGCCGTAGAGCCAGCGGACAGCGGACAGCTGCAGCATCCCTGCGGCCACTGCCGTATAATGAAGCTTTTCTTCCTCCGTCAGAGGCCCAAGCACAATAGTTCTGGTCACATCCGTTGTCCCCCCCAGGTACTGTCCGCCGGAATCCACCAGCAGCATTCCCTCGGGTTTTAACACCGCATGGCTCTCCGGGGCAGCCTCATAGTGCATCATGGCGGCATTAGCCTTGTAGCCCGCGATGGTAGGGAAGGACAGATCCAGGAACTCAGGAATCTCCCTGCGCTTCTGCTCCAGATAATCGGCGGCTGTGATCTCGGTAATTTCTATCTTGCCGATATTGGTCTTTAGCCAATAGATAAATTTAGTCAAAGCAACACTATCCTTTAAATAAATCTCCTCCATATGAGCTAACTCTACAGGGTTTTTCACTGCCTTCAGGAGTTCTGTAGGGTTCTTCTTGTCTACCAGTGTCTGGCGGTCTGCCAGGGTCTTGTACAGGGTATAGCTGGCATAGCGCATGTCAAGCAGCACCTTCTTTCCTTCCGGCAGCTGCTCCAGGAACTTTACTACACTGTTATATTCTTCCACCTGTACTTTCTTCTCTGCCAGAAACCCTTTCACCTTCTCATCTAAGGCATTCTGCTGGATGAACAGCACGGCTCTGTTCTTCTCAATATATCCATAGGACATTGCCACGGGATTGCATTCCACGTCACAGCCCCTGATGTTGAACAGCCACATCAGGTCGTCCAGCTTGGTGAGCAGAAGACTCTCTGCGCCTTCTTTTTCCACCTGCGCATAGGTCCGCTCCAACTTTTTCTCCACGCTCTCTCCCGCCAGCACCTCGTCCAATACCGTCACTTTCCCTGCCGGAAAAGCGGAGCGGTCCTTCCAAATGCTGTCTGCCAGATCTTCCCCATAGGCAAAACTGATCCCTTTATCAACCAGAGACTTCTCATACTTCTGTCCGTCCTTTGCGGAGACCACCCTGCCGTCAAAGCCCAGTGTCTGGCCCTTTCGCATGTTCTGCTTCAGAAACTCCTCTATAGTGGGCACACCTTCGTCCTGCATCCGGAACAATGTAACGCCGGTTCCCTCCAGCTCCTTTTCCGCCTGAATAAAATAACGGCCGTCTGTCCAAAGCCCTGCGCCCTCCTGCCACACCAGCAGCGTACCGTTGGAGCCTGTAAAACCACAGAAATACTCTCTAACCTTGAAATAATCGTTCACATACTCGGAGTTGTGAAAATCCGCCGTTGGCATCATGTAAAAATCAATTCCCTTTGCCTGCATCTGCGCTCGTAGGGCCGCAAGCCTTTCTAAAATAGTCCTGTTTTCCATAATCTGCTTCTACACCTTTCCAGCCGCCGTACAGGCTTCACCCAACAGCGGCGCCCATTAAATAACATTTGTTACTATGTTTCTCCGATCAATATTAACACCTTAATATCCTTCGCTCTTCTCCCCCTTGCACAACCCCACTGCCCGCGAGGTTCCAATGCGGTCGCAACCTAAGTTTATGAACATCTCCAAGTCTTCCAATGTAGATACACCGCCTGCAGCCTTAATCTTTACATTGGGACCAATATGCTTCTTAAAAAGCTCCACATCCTCTTTCGTTGCTCCTCCGGTACCAAAACCTGTGGAAGTCTTGATATAGTCCGCCCCTGCATCTGTGACCACCTTACACATGGCGATCTTCTCCTTCTCTGTCAGATAGCAGGTTTCTATAATGACTTTCAGAATACGGTCTCCACACAAAGCTTTCAGGGAACGTATCTCCTCCTCCACCTTATCGTACAGACCGTTTTTCACATCGCTGATGTTTACGACCATGTCAATCTCATTACAGCCTTCAGCCAGAGCCTGTGTTGCTTCTATCGCCTTTGCCGTCATGGTGCTATATCCCAAAGGAAATCCTATCACCGTACATATATTGATCTTGTCCCCATAGGTTTCGTGAATCCTTTTTACATATGTAGGCGGCACACAGACGCTGGCTGTGTGGAATTCCAAGGCCTCCTCGCAGAGCTTTTGAATATCTTCCCAGGTGGCAAAAGCCTTCAGCTGGGTATGGTCAACCTTACTGAGCATTTCTTCTCTCGTCATAGTTTCCTCACATTTCTGCCGCAGGTGCGGCTTATGTATTTTCGTACTCTATTTTAATACACGCTCTTAAAAAATACAATAAACACTGAAAAAGCTGTGACACCCTTACGCCACAGCTTTTTGTTATCTGCATGATACTTCACATTGAATTTAAAGCATTACAGCCCCAAAAACTCGCGCACTGTATTCTTCATCTCATCCACCTCACACTGTTTATCATGAACCACAGGTGCAGTGCGGATCTCTTCAATGGCGTTCGGTACATTCACCTTTGCCAGCCCGGACAGCTCATCCACCAATTCAAAATCCCCCATAGCATCATACTTTTCATCAATGGCGTTCATGACGCTCCTTGTAAACTTAAAAGGACTTGCCGTGGAGGCGATCACTGCCTTTGTATTGTCCTTCGTCTCCGCCAGGTATTTCTGATAAACTGCGCTTGCCACTGAAGTGTGTGTATCCATCACATAGCCGCAGGCCTCATACAGTCGGCGAATTTCTGCCGCTGTTTCCGCCTCGCTGGCATAATGGCCATAAAAGTCCTTAAGGCCCTCCCGCATCTCATCACTGATCTCATACACACCCTGACCGTTTAATGCCGTCATCAACTCCCTGTTCCTGTCAGCATCCTCTCCTGTGATGCGATAGATGAGCCGCTCTAAGTTGCTGGAGATCAGAATGTCCATGGAGGGAGAAGAGGTTAATACAAACTC
Source organism: Acetatifactor sp. (assembly GCA_022511385.1). Taxonomy (GTDB): domain Bacteria; phylum Bacillota; class Clostridia; order Lachnospirales; family Lachnospiraceae; genus Acetatifactor. The sequence goes on along the minus strand of JAFLRN010000046.1, from coordinate 12,559 downwards.
CCTGTTTCTATCATATGTTCCGGTGCGGAAGAAATCGTACAGAACTTTGTTATCATTTGAGGCACAGATCAGTTTTCCAATTGGAAGTCCCATATTTTTTGCATAGAATGCCGCCAGAATATTTCCGAAGTTTCCGGTGGGTACTACCACATTAATCTTCTCCCCCTCTGTCAGCTTTCCCTCAGAAAGCAGCTTCGCGTAAGCGTACACATAGTAACACACTTGGGGCACCAGCCGACCGATATTGATGGAGTTTGCAGAGGAGAATTGGAATCCCTTTGCGTCCATCTCAGCAGCCAGCTCCTTATCGGAGAATATCTTCTTCACACCGGTTTGGGCATCGTCAAAATTGCCGTGGATTCCCACCACAAGGGTGTTGTCCCCCTTCTGGGTCACCATCTGCTTCTCCTGGATGGGGCTGACACCGTTCTTGGGATAAAATACAATGATCCTTGTGCCTTCCACTCCTGCAAAGCCTGCCAGCGCCGCTTTTCCGGTGTCACCGGAGGTAGCCGTCAGTATCACGATCTCATTTTTGATCTTGTTCTTCCGTGCGGATGTGATCATCAGGTGGGGCAGAATTGACAGCGCCATGTCCTTAAATGCAATGGTCGAACCATGGAACAGCTCCAGATAATAGGCCCCCTGCGCCTCTTTCAAGGGCGCGATCTCACCGGTGTCAAACTTGATGTCATATGCCCGCTCAATACAGGTTTTTAATTCCTCCTCCGTAAAATCGGTGAGATACAGCTTCATCACCTCATAAGCAATCTGCTGATAGGTCATCCCCGCCAGCTCTTTCAGGCTTTTGTCCAGAGCCGGAATGTGATCCGGCACAAACAATCCTCCGTCCTCAGAGAGGCCCTTCAGGATCGCCTCCGATGCCCTGACAGGAGCTGCATTGCTCCGTGTGCTCTTGTATAATACTTCCATAGTCTCCTCTTTTCTGTGTGACAGCCGGAATAAACCGGCATCTTCCATTGTCAGTGTTTTTTCTCAAATTCCTTAACCATTATAACAAAACCCGGAGGTTTTGCAAGCCCTATGTTACTTAAAGAACTCATGTCCCCCATGCTCAAAGAGAAAGGTAAGTTTCGTATCAAACCATCTCATCTTACTGCTGCTGGCGCGCTTTCTGGAAGCAAAAAACAGCGCTCCCTGGGAGATATCTTCCCCTGCCAGGGCCCGTTCCACCGCCGCTATGGTCTTCTCGCTGATCTCCACAGTATAGTAACGTCCACTGGCCACAGGCGAAAACTGGGTCACACCCTGGGACTGTTGGAAAACCACCTCTGTCACCGTGTCAGGAAAAGATTCATTGTTCATCCGATTCAACACGACATTTGCCACCAACAGTCTTCCGTCCTCGTCCTCACTGCCCGCCTCAGCCTCCACAATCCGCAAAAGCGCCTCCCGTTCCTCATCAGATAGCTCATAGGCAACCTTCTCCTGTTCTACCAGGTCATAATCCACAACCCTCTGACCTGATACCGTCACCTCCATAATGCCCAGCCCTTGGGCTGCGAATAGATTACCTGACATCATCGCGCTGCTCTTTGTGACCTGAAGCACCTCTTTTGCTTTTTCTTCAATCTCCTCCAGCTCCAGCTTCATCTGCTTCACCGGCTGCGATTGAATGCGTAGACCTTCCTCACCTCTGAGACACAGAAAACCCAGCATAAAGATCAGGTTCCCCAACACCAGCAGTCCTGCCGCTTTTTTATACATATCACTTCAATCCTTTCCACGCCTGCTCAATCTACCCGGACAAACTCAGCCTGTCCGATATATCAGTATATGAGGCAGGTCCAAAAAATATATCCTAATTATTGCGAAATAATTATAAACAATGCTATAATCGTATTAACGAAATCTGTGGAAGGAGCCCTGATCTGTGGCTGATATAGACAACAATAAGAAAAAAAAAAGAGCGGACCGTGGATGCTTTGAAGGTGTGTTTCCCGCAGTCAAAAAAGACGGAACACCTTATTTCCGTTCTTCGCTGACATACAAGCGCAAGCATATCAGTCTTGGCAGCTTTCCCACACGGGAGGCTGCACATGCCGCATACAGGGAAGGCTGTCGGCTTCTGGCTCATGGAGACATAACGCTGGAGAGTTATACTGCTGACTCCCCCCTGCCCTTTGAAAAATGGGTGATCCTGATCAATTTCCGGGATAACAGCCTGTATTTCGGTAATCCCATCTATGTGGGCACCCGGATGTTTACGTATTATCTCTCTCCCACCCTTTCCCTGAAATTTGATCCGGATGATCTTTTTTACTATTCTTCCCACAAGATCATGTGCAGAGGCGGCCATTACTTTGTGGCGGATTATGGCATGCAGGTCAGTATTGTCAGCCGCTATGGCATCAAGCCTTACGCCAGGGAAGGCAGGGACTTCCGCTTTATCAACGGAGATTCCACGGACTTTAGAAGGGAAAACCTTGAGATCCTGAACATCTACCACGGCGTTACCAGGGAACAAAAAAAGGGACAGTATGTGTATACTGTCCGCATTCATGTGAGAGGAAACTATCTGGTGGGCCGCTACAGTGACCTGCTGGAAGCCGCCATCGCCTATAACAAGGCGATTGACGTGCTCCGGAAAAATGGCTTCACCAAAAATTTTTCCCCAAATTACATTGAGGGGATCTCGCCCAGCCGGTACGCCGAGCTCTACACCTCTGTCAGGATCTCGCCCAAGCTTTACCAGTGCCGCCCCGGTGCTATTTCTCAGAATAATCTACAAAGCTGATGCTTAAGTCCACATAGCCCGACACACCATCCACAGTTCCGCCCCTGTTGTACTGCCACATAGTAAATTGATAAGGATAGTCCGGGATATCTGTCTCCTGGGAAAGCCAGACATCATAGGCTGTCAGCTTCGACATATCAATCTGCTTGATCAGCCATTCCTTATTGCCATAGATCAGTGGGTTATAACCGGCATCCTCCACCCGTTCCAAAAAAGCCTTGGCAATGTTGGTTCGCTCCGCTTTGCTCAAGGCATCCGCTCTGGAGGAAGTGTTGGGAATACGTTCCATGTCATAGGCCACGGGATAGGCAATATGGTACTCCCCCAGGTTTTCTAATACCATGTCCGCTTCCTCTATGGCCTCCTTTTCTGTGATTGCCTGGGAAAAGAAATAGACTCCCACATCCAGCCCTGCATCGGTGGCGCGTTTCAGATTATCCGTAAAGTATTCATCCAGTATCAGCTGCCCCGTGCCGTAGCCCCTGGCTCCCACCCGCAGCATCACAAAATCAATTCCCGATTTTTTCACCGCCACAAAGTCCACATAATCCTGAACCTCGGAGATACTGATTCCCTCGTAGGAGGTCTGCCTGCCGTTTTCAAAGTATTTCATCAGGTTTGACTGGCATACCAGTTTGGTAAAGTCATAATCATGCTTTGGAAGATAAGGACTGATCAACACCCACTCCTCCGTGCCGTCCATATTTTGAACCAATGTATGCCTTCCGTCGGTGGATGGGTCGTTCTCCACCACCTCCTGGGGCGTCTCAGTCTCACCAGGCTCTTCTGTCTCCTCCGGCGGATACAGATCCCAAAAATCTAAATCCCCAGGGCGCAGCTGGTCTCCTGATGTTAGCTCCTCCCCGGGAGTGTCATCAATGATCAAGGAAGAATCCCGCTCTGCCTCGGTCTGGTTCCGTTTCCCACTGTTCGGGTCATGGTTCATAATAAGGACCATCACCAATATGGCAGCCACAAAGAACGTGACGGCAACAATGGTCATGACCACCGCAGGCGTCATTCCTGAATGATCGTCAAAATCCTCAGGCAGGCGCATATCCGCCACCTCCTCTCTCGCTTCTCTTCCTCTATTCTGTCGGCTGAAGAGTCACAATGGCCTTTTTCGGGCATTTCTCCGCGCATGCACCGCAGCCGATGCATTTTTCCTGATCTATGGCGGCATGGAAATCTGCCACAGATACAGCCTGAGCAGGACATGCCTTCACACATAGACCGCAGCCAATACAACCCACCTGGCAGGCCTTCATCGTCACCGGTCCCTTGTCAATGGACCGGCATGCTACCGCCAGCTTTGCTTTATAGGGAATCAGGGCAATAAGGTGTCTTGGACAGGCCTCCACACACTTTCCGCATGCCTTGCAGGCTTCCCTGTCCACCACTGCCACTCCGTTCTCCACCCGGATCGCTCCGAAGGGACAGGCTTTGACACAGGTTCCAAATCCCATACAGCCGCTGTTGCAGCTCTTTGGGCCGCCGCCGGGCACAAAGCTCATCATCCTGCAGTCCTGTACGCCGCTGTACCGATAGTCCACACTGGCCTTTTCACAATTTCCCTGACAGGCAACGTACGCCACCCTGCGTTCAGCGTTCTCCGCCTCCACCCCCATGATGGCTGCAATTTTCTTTCCAACTGCTTCGCCTCCAACCGGGCATGCATTGACAGCCGCCTCTCCCTTTGCAATGGCTGCAGCCAACCCGGAACAACCGGCATATCCGCAGCCGCCGCAGTTATTTCCGGGAAGAGCCGCCAATACAGCTTCCTCCTTCTCGTCAACCTCAACCTTGAACCTGATACCGGCCACGCCAAGAAAGAGGCCCACAAAGATTCCAACAGTCCCCACCACTGCTGTGGCGGCAAGTATTCCTATCGCACTCATGTGTCAACCTCCTCTACAACAGTCCTGAAAAACCGCAGAAGGCAATGGCCATCAGGCCAGCCGTCAAAAGAACCGTGGGCATTCCCTGAAAGGGCTTTGGAATGTCGTTGTACTCCAGTTTTTCCCGAATACCAGCCAGAATCACAATGGCTATGGTAAAGCCCACCGCAGTAGCAAAGCCGTTTACAATGCCTGTAACGATTCCATACTCCTTCTGCACATTGGTCAGGGCCACGCCAAGCACCGCACAGTTGGTGGTGATCAGAGGAAGATAAACTCCCAGCGCTTTGTACAGCGAAGGAATAGCCTTCCTCAGGAACATCTCTACAAACTGTACCAGCGCCGCAATGACCAGTATGAACACGATGGTCTCCAGATACTCCACCTGAAACCGCTGCAGCACAAATTTATTGAGTACGCCCGCCACCGCACTGGCCAAGGTAATGACAAAGATTACCGCAACACCCATACCGGCCGCCGTATTTGTCTTTTTTGACACGCCCAGAAAAGGGCACAAACCCAAAAACTGGCTTAACACCACGTTGCTGACCAGTGAGGAGGCTACCAGGAGTACCAGCAATTCTTTTACACTTTCCATTTATTTTTCCTCCTCTTCCAGATCTATAAACTCAAAATCATCGTTTGAAATCTCCGGCTTATCCTTCTGGATATTTTTCTTTTGGGGCTTTTCCTTTTTGTTTTTTTCCCTTTCAAGTTTTTCCCTTTCGGGTTTTTCCCTTTGAGGTTTTTCCCTTTGGGACTTTTCTTTAGTCTTTCCATTTTCACACTCTTCGCCGACTGTGGTATTTCTTTTTTCCACCCTGGATTCCCTCGGTTTTTTCGCCGGGGACTCACCATAGAACCGCCTCGAACAGCCAGCGTCAGCGCAGTTCATACAATCCTCACTGCAGCCGGAGCCAATTTTCTTGTAAGATTTTCCTGCAGCCTTCCGTTTCTCTTTTACAAAGTTCTGAAGCGCAACCAACGCAGCTAACACAAAGAAGGCACCCGGTGCCTGGCCGAAGATACGGATTGGCACAAAGGATTCCGGCATCAGACTATAGCCAAACAACTCCCCCGCTCCCAGTATCTCCCGTACCGCACCGATACAAGTCAGCGCTACCGTGAATCCCAATCCCATGCCGATGCCGTCAAAGAGGGATGCGATGGGAGGGTTGGAATAGGCATAGCTCTCCGCCCGTCCCAGGATGATACAGTTCACCACGATCAGAGGAATATACACGCCCAGGGATTTATTCAACTCAGGCAGGTACCCCTCCAGAAGCAGCTGTACAGCTGTCACAAAGGAGGCTATGATCACGATAAACGCCGGGATACGCACCCTGTCCGGAATGATCTTCCGAAGCAGGGAAATAAACAGATTACTTAAGGCCAGCACCGCCATAGTGGTCAGGCCCATGCCAAGGCCGTTCATGGCGGAGGTTGTCACCGCCAGTGTGGGACACATGCCCAGCATGAGCACAAAGGTGGGGTTTTCTTTTGCAAGTCCGTTTATGAGACGTTCTCCTGCTCTATTCATTGACACCACCTCCCATCAGATTCACCTTTTCCGGATTCTCACTGAGATACTGTACCGTACGAAGACCGCCGTTCACCGCATTTACCACAGCAGAGGTTGTAATGGTTGCACTGGTGATGGCATCCACCTCGTTGTCTGCCTGGGCACCTGTCTTGGTGTATACAAAGCTCTCCACATTCCGTCCTGCGAACTGGGGAGTCAGCACCTTCGGAGCCTCCATGCCAAGTCCAGCGGTCTCGGACAGCTCCAGAATAGAAACACCCCTCACTGTCCCTTCAAGATCCACACCCATATACAGTACGATATCGCCGCCGTAGCCATCCTTTGAAGTGACCTCCACCACATAACCGCAATGTGCAGACACCCCCATAAGGGAGTCGATGTTATCAATCACAGTGTATATGGTGCCAATCTCCACTCCACTGGCGGCAAGCTCCGACAGAAAAGCTTCATCAAGTGTATAGTCAGAAATAGGGCGAAAAAGAAATCTGGGAAATCCGTCCATTCCGGGGGCGTCATCCTCTGAAACTGGGAAAGCCGCTTCACAGGCCTCCTGAATGGCCTTTTCCTGTTGGATCCGAATGGGCTCCTTTGTCAATTCATATACCACGCCGAGCAGCAGTCCCGCAATCAATGTAATGGCAAAGAGGATACCAGCCTCCTTCAGCATGGTTTGCAAACTGCTCTTATTTTCCACGACGCGCACCTCCCCTCTTATATCCAAAGGCGGTGGGCCTTGTATACTTCTCAATCAATGGCACCAGAATGTTGCCCAGGATAATCGCATAGGACACGCCTTCCGCACCGGGGCCGAAAATTCGGAAAATTCCCGTCATAAGTCCCAGGAATATGCCAAATATGTACTGTCCCTTCACGGTGATGGGCCGGGTCACATAATCCGTTGCCATAAAAAAGGCCCCCAGCATCAGACCGCCGCCGGAAAGGTGGGCGGATATGTAGTATGGATCAAAGCCCCTGCCTCCAAAGATACCAACAAACAGGACAAAGGTGACAATGTAGCTGCCGGGAATCCGAAGGTCGATAATGCCCAGCATAAGCAATATGCACGCGCCGATCACAAGAGCGATCACGGAGGTCTCGCCGATGGTTCCTCCCACATTGCCCCTGACCATCTCCATCACATTCACCTGTTCCCCAGCCTTCAAAAGCGCCAGCGGCGTAGCCCCCGTATAGGCATCACAGTCAAAGGCTGTCATCTGAACCGGAAAAGAAATTAGCAGAAAACATCTTGCCGCCAACGCCGGGTTCATAAAGTTCTGGCCCAATCCCCCAAACAGCATTTTCACCACAAGGATGGCAAACACACCTCCCAGAGCCGCCATCCACAGCGGAATTGTCACCGGCAGATTCAGGGCCAGCAGAAGCCCCGTCACTACCGCCGACAGATCTGTAATGGTCACTTTCTTTCGATACAGTCCAAAAAGGAACTCCGTCAACATTGTGCTGGCAATGGTCACCAGGATCACCGCCAGCGCCCTCGGTCCAAAATGATAGATTCCATAGCCGGTGGCCGGCATCAGCGCCACGATCACAGCCAGCATGATGCCGTTGGTCGTCACCTTGGAACGTATATGGGGATTGGATGATACTTGATACAATCCACTCATGGTCTCCCTCCTATTTCTTTCGTTTTGCCAGCTGAATTTTTCGCATGGACTTAATCTCCTGGGTCAGCGGTCGCTTTGCCGGACAAATAAAGCTGCAGCAGCCGCACTCACAGCACTCCATGCCATAATTGTCCAGAAACGCCTGCTCATCAAAACGCTCCGCATAGTCAGCCAGTTTACTGGGAACGACCCTGCCGGGACATACCTCCACGCAACGCCCGCAATTGATACAGGGACCGGGCTCCATAGCCGCCACTTCGTCCCTTGTGAAACCAAGGAGCGCCGTAGAGGTTTTGGTGGTGGGGACACTTAAGTCAAACATGCTGACTCCCATCATGGGACCGCCGCAGATAATCTTTTCAGGCTTCACGGCGAAGCCGCCCGCTGCCGTCAGAACATCCTGATAACTGGTGCCGATCTTGACGCGAAAATTTCTGGGATTCGCCACGGCATCCCCTGTGACGGTAACGATCCGCTCCATCAGCGGCCTGCCCTCGACAACAGCTCTGTAGACTGCCACAACAGTGTCCACATTGTTTACCACACAGCCCACATCCGCAGGCAGCATGGTGTAATTGATCTTTCTTCCTGTGACAGCATAGATCAGAGTTCGCTCACCGCCCTGGGGATATTTGGTCTTCAGCGCCTTCACGCTGATCCTGGGCTCATCTTTTGTCATCTGCCGAAGCAGGGCAATACAGTCCGGCTTGTTATCCTCCACAGCCAGAATCCCATGGGCGTTGTCAAAGAGCTTCAGAATGATCTTTAAGCCCCCGATCAGCTTATCAGGCTCCTCCAGCATCCTGCGGTAATCCGAAGTCAGATAAGGCTCACACTCCGCACAGTTTGCAATCACGTAATCAATCTTCTTTGGTTCCTTGGGTGAGAGCTTCACATGGGTGGGAAAACCTGCGCCTCCCATTCCAACGATACCTGCCTCCCGGATCACATCCAGGATTTCCTCCCGGCTTAACTTTTCCAAGGGAGCAAGGGGATAAAATCCCACATCCTCATACAGACCGTCGTTCTCCACCACCACGCTCATCACCATATCACCTGACACCACCCGTCTGGGTTCAATGGCTTTCACGGTACCAGATACGGAAGCGTAGACCGGTGCAGACACAAAACCCGAGCTCTCCGCAATCTTCTGTCCGGCCAGCACTCTGTCACCCTTTGCCACAATTTCCTTGGCCGGTGCGCCGATGTGCTGGGACAAAGGATACACAAGCTCGTCGCCTGGCAGAATATCCTGAATCGGCTTATCCTTGGACAATTCCTTTCCGTCGTAGGGATGAATCCCGCCAACAAATGTCATTTTTGCCATACAGCTTTTTCCTTTCCCCTGCAGCGCTGCAGAAATGCGCTGGTAATGTCGAAATTAGAAAACCTTTCATAGATAAATATACTATTTTTTTTGATAAAATACTACTGTTTATTTAATTTTTGTGTTATGATATTGTTAGATTTAACTGGAAGTCACTTTCATTCTATCATATTTGTGGAGGCTATTATGAGAATATGTGAGGAAACCATAGATAATTTTTCCATCTCATATCCCTTGGAAAGGCTTGCTCCTCTCGAACGGGTATTGTTTTTAGACATAGAGACCACCGGTTTTACTGCCCGTTCCTCCTACCTATACCTGATCGGCTGCGCCTATCATCTGGCAGGAAAATGGCATACCATACAATGGATGGCGGAAAGCTATGACCAGGAGATTGAGATTTTAAAGGCCTTTTTTGAATTTTCCAGACATTTCCGCTATCTGGTACATTTCAACGGCAATAATTTTGATATGCCCTTCATCATCCAAAAATGTCAGCAGTATTCTCTGCCGTACAGCTTTGAGAATTTCCAGGGAATTGATCTCTACAAAAGAATTGCACCCTACAAATTTTTTCTGAAGCTGCCCAACTGCAAACAGAAAACTCTGGAGCAGTTTCTGGGGATTGACCGCAAGGACGTTTTCTCTGGCGGCGAGTTGATCGGAATCTATCACGATTATATAAATCATCCGTCAGAATTTTCTGAAAATGCACTTTTTTTGCACAATGCAGACGATCTTAAGGGAATGCTGGAAACCTTGCCCATGCTTTCATACTACGATCTTTTCAACCATTCCATCCGTGCAAGAAAGGTACAGGCAAACAGCTACCGGGATTTGAATGGCGGACACCGCAGGGAGCTGATCATCACGCTGACTTTGGATCAACCGCTTCCAAAAGCTGTCCTTTCCAGCGCTAATGGCTGCTATTTCCGCGGCGAGGGAAATGACGCTTCCCTAAAGATACCAATTTATGATGAGGAATTAAAATATTTTTACTCCAACTATCAGGATTATTATTACCTACCCACCGAGGATGTAGCGTTACATAAATCAGTGGCTGGTTTTGTGGACAGGGAGCATCGGATTCCCGCATCAGCTGCCAACTGCTATACGAGGAAATTTTCCAGTTATCTGCCACAGTGGGATTTCCTTTTTGAGCCCTTTTTCAAGCGGGAGTATAAGAGCCGGGAACTGTTTTTTGAACTGACCGATGAAATAAAAAGGGATCGCCAGCTCTTTTCAGATTACGCAGCTCATGTATTGAACATGATGGCATCCATCTATTGACTCCCGCGAGCAATGAGCCAAAGTCCGAAGGACCTTGGCGAATGCCGCGCAAAAAGGAACCTATTCAGGTTCCTTTTTCTATGTTCCTCAGCTTTCTGGCTTGATTTATGTAACAGCTTATGGCTTCTGGTAAAAGAAGGAATTTTTTCTTTCATAGCCGATTTCTTTGTAAGTGATGATCTGTTCCGTACTGCCGATGAAAAGAACTCCTCCTTTTGCAAGAGCTTTATAATACTTACGGAACACTTCCTCCTTTGCCTCTTCCGTAAAGTAGATCAATACATTTCTACATACGATCAAATGATACTCTGTAGGATAAGTATCCTTTAGCAGATTGTGCTCCTTAAATTCCACACGGGCCTTAATCTCATCCGCAATCTTGTAAGAAGGGCCAACCTTCGTAAAATACTTAGACTTAAATTCCGCGGGTACCGCCGCTATGCTCTTTTCGCCATACAGTCCAAGCTTTGCTTTTGCAATGACCTGCTTATCAAGATCCGTCGCATAGATTTTAATATTATTCAACGGTAGATGCTTTGACAGAGCCATCACCAAAGAATACGGCTCATCGCCGGTGGAACATGCCGCACTCCAAATCTTCAAGTTCTTACCAAACTTTTTGATCAACTCCGGAAAGATCTGCTCATCCAACAACTTCCACTGCTCGGGATTCCGATAAAACTCAGATACATTGATAGTGATATAGTTGACAAACTCATCAAACAGCTTGCTGTCGTTTTTCAGTCCCTGCACATAATTGTCATAGCCCACAATCTTATTTTTGGCTATCAAGGTATCTATGCGGCGCTTCATCTGATTTTGTTTGTAACAGTTCAGGTCAATTGCTGTAAGGGCCAAAACTTCTTTTTTTAAATACTCATAATCATAAGCCATGGGTAACTCCATCCTGTTATATTTTTATGATTCCTGTCTGACCGAACCAATGGGCATTCAACTACTCTGCATCATTCTCCTGGGCTGCGATTACTGCATCAATATCTACAGAAACCTCATCTGCATCAGCTTCCTCCTCAGCCGCAGGCTCAGGAGCCAGCAGTGCCTTAATGCTCAGGGAAATCTTTCTGTCAGCCTCGTTAAAATCAACCACCTTTGCGGTAATCTCCTGACCGACGCTAAGCACATCTGAAGGCTTCTCGATGTGTTCCTTTGCAATCTGGGATACATGCAGCAGAGCGTCAACTCCGGGCTCCAGCTCAACAAAAGCGCCAAAATCCGTCATTCTTGCCACCTTGCCTGTTACCTCGTTCCCCGGCGCATACTTGCCGACAGCATCCTTCCAGGGATTTGCATCGTCAAATTTCAGGGAAAGGGCAATTTTGCTGCCGCTGATCTCCTTGATCAGAACCTTCAGCTGGTCGCCAACCTTAAATACCTTCTTGGGGTGTTCCACGCGGCCCCAGGACATCTCGGAAATGTGAAGCAGCCCATCCACGCCGCCAAGGTCAACGAATGCGCCAAAGTCTGTCACATTCTTAACGGTGCCTTCCACCACATCGCCTTCCTTTATCCTCTCAAACAGCTCCTTCTGAAGCTCCGCCTTTTTCTCTGAGATCAATTGTCTGCGGTCGCCGATGTATCTTCTTCTCTTAGGATTATATTCACTGATGACAAATTCAATCTCCTGTCCTGCGTACTTTGAGAGATCCTTTTCATAGGTATCTGATACGAGGCTTGCAGGAATAAAGATACGGACTTCGTCCACCACCACGCTTAAGCCGCCTTCCAGCACCTGTGCAACAGTTGCCTTCAGTACCTCGCGGTTGTTGTATGCTTCTTCAATTCTCTTGTTTCCTCTGTCGGCGGCAAGACGCTTATAAGTCAATACAACCTGTCCTTCGCCGTCATTTACCTTCAGAACCTTTACTTCCATAGTGTCGCCGGGCTTCACAACCGTAGTCAGGTCAACACTGGAATCATTGGTATATTCACTCTTGGTAAGAATACCGTCTGACTTGTATCCGATGTTCAATACGATCTCATCCGGCTTCACATCGATAACTGTGCCCTCGACTACCTCTCCTGCATGTATTGTCTTGATAGAATCTTCCAACATTTGTTCAAAAGTTAATTCTGACATAATTTTGAACCTCCTCAATT
>JAFLRN010000045.1 GCA_022511385.1 Acetatifactor sp. | reverse complement strand
CGGACACTAAGCTCGAAAGTACCTCGCTAAGTGCCGACGTGTTTTTAACAGTCTGCGGTCGGGACCTTGCCATGTCTGGGCTGGTTTCGTGTAGATGCTCATGCAGATGTGAAAGGACAAAATATATAATGGTATAATGGGCTATTGTCTGCAACAGGCGCCGGGTGGCGGGTATGCTCACGCGAACAATTCAGCGGCGCCCTTAGACGGAGGTGAAATCCACTGCCTACGGAGACTTAGGTGCGGTACTCTCGCACCTTAGTCGAAGTTGGCAGTTATGTTCACACGCTGAACTCTGTTCAGCGGAGCGTTGCCGCGTGAGCGTGAGCATACCCGCCACCCGGTGCCGTCACTCGCGGAAACCATAATTATAGCAACAATCAGGTTACATAGCCATTCCGCCGTCTACATGTATCACTTGACCTGTTATATAGTCCGAACCCGAACCCGCCAAGAATACTACCATCTGGGCAATGTCCTCAGGCTGTCCGATTTTGCCCATGGGAATCATCTGCAACAGCCCTTCCCTGGCTTTCTCCGACAGAGCATCCGTCATGTCTGTGGAAATGTAGCCAGGAGCCACCGCATTGACACAAATCCCTTTGCCTGCCAGCTCCCTGGCAACACTTTTGGTCAAGCCGATCAGTCCCGCCTTGGAGGCCGAGTAATTGGATTGACCCGCGTTTCCCATGACGCCGGAGACGGAGGATATGTTGATGACCTTGCCGCTGCGCTGTTTCAGAAAATATCTGGACAGATGGCGGATGGTGTTGAATGCGCCTTTCAGGTTGGTGTCCAGCACCTTGTCATATTCCTCTTCGGTCATTCGCAGGATCAGATTGTCCCTTGTGACGCCCGCATTGTTGACCAGGATGTCCACATGGCCGTACTTGGCGATGATGTCCTCCACCAGTTTTCCGCAGGCCGCAAAATCGGCCACATCACAGCCAACTGCCTCCGCCTGTCCTCCGCTTTGCTCAATCTCGTCCACCACTTCCAGGGCACGCTCCCGGGATCCGTTGTAATTAACAAGCACAGCAGCACCCTGCTTAGCCAATGCCTGCGCAATAGCTCTGCCGATGCCCCGGCTGGCTCCGGTGACAAGAGCCACCTTCCCTGTCAGCTGTCCGGCTTGTATACTAAAAAATTTATTTGACTCTTCCATATTTCCCCTCTTCTCCTCCCCGCACCACTTTCAGGACTTTTTTAAATACCAATGATGATCGCCTCTCCCGGGTTCTTTTCACATTTCTTCCAGCAGCTTCTTCATATCCTCCACATTTTCCACGTTTTTCGCGGTCACATCTCTGTTGATCTTGCGCAGAAAGCCAGTCAGGGTCTTGCCGGGTCCAATCTCAATAAAGGTATCAACGCCGTCTGCGATCATCCGTTCCACGGACTCACGCCACCTGACGGTGCCGGATACCTGCTTTGCCAGCAGCTCCTTTACCCTGGAGCTATCCGTCACGAACGCAGCCTCCACGTTGCACAAATAGGGGATTGCAGGATCCTTCACCTTTACACTCTCAAGTTCTGCTGCCAGCTTCTCGCCAGCTCCTGAAAGAAGCACGGAGTGGAAAGGCCCACTGACCTTCAGGGGCACGCACTTCCGGGCTCCTGCCTCGGTGAGTTTTGCGGAAGCCTCCTGAACCGCCCTTTCTTCACCTGTAATGACAATCTGTCCGGGGCAGTTGTCGTTGGCAATGGAAACAACACCGTCCACAGCGTCACACACTCTCCTTATTGTATCCGCATCCAAACCCAGCACAGCAGTCATGGCGCCACCCACAGGATAAGTCTCCTGCATATAGATGCCGCGGCTGCGGATCAGCCGGAACAGATCCGGAAGCTCCATGACCTCCGCCGCTGCCAGGGCTCCGTACTCGCCAAGGCTTAAGCCCGCACAGCAGTCCGCCTTCAGACCTTTCTCCTTGAGCACCTTTAGAATGGCAACCTCTGTGGTCAGCATGGCAATCTGGGTAAACTCTGTGATATTCAGTCTGTCATTCTCCTTAAAGCAGAGCTCGGCCACATCCAGGCCCGTTGCCTTCTTCGCCACCTCAAATACTTGGCGAGCCGTCTCGTATGTATCATAAAAATCCTTGCCCATACCACAGTACTGGGCTCCCTGTCCGGGAAAGATAAATGCTGTCTTACTCATTTTTTCCTCTCATGATTATACAAGCTATAAGCTGCCGGGCGGCGTTTATCGCGTGCCGTCAAGCAGCTTTTCAGCCTGCTCCATTATCTCCTGGATCATTTCGCTGCAACTTTGCTCCTTCTTTACCATACCTGCAATCTGACCCGCCATAACGGTGCCGTTCACCACATCGCCGTCAATCACAGCGTTTCGAAGGGATCCAAGGGTCAGTTTCTCCAGCTCCATAAAGTCTGCGCCCTCTTTTTCCAGACGCAGATATTCCTTTGTCATCTTGTTGCGCAGGGAGCGTACCGGATGTCCGGTGCTCATGCCCGTCACCTCGGAATCAATGTCGGAAGCCTTGAACAGCCTCTCCTTATAGTTTTGATGTACGATGGATTCCTTTGCCGCCACAAAGCGGGTTCCCATCTGCACGCCCTCAGCTCCCAGCATCATCGCTGCAGCCAATCCGCGACCGTCGCCGATACCGCCCGCCGCGATCACGGGAATGGAAACCGCGTCCACCACCTGGGGAACCAGGGCCATGGTGGTAATACTGCCGATATGGCCGCCGCTCTCCATACCCTCCGCCACCACCGCGTCAGCGCCCGCGCGTTCCATCATCTTTGCCATGGCGACGCTTGCCACCACCGGAATTACCTTCACGCCATTCTCTTTCCAGAGACCCATGAACTTTGCGGGATTTCCCGCGCCCGTGGTGACCACCTTCACGCCTTCCTCCACAACAATCTTTGCCACTTCCTCCGCGTTGGGATTCAACAGCATCACGTTGACGCCAAAGGGCTTGTCGGTCAGCTCCTTACACTTTCTGACCTGCTCCCGCACCACCTCGGGTGGAGCAGATGCAGCGCCGATAAGGCCGATTCCGCCTGCGTTGGAGACAGCCGCCGCCAAATGGTACTCAGCTACCCAGGCCATGCCTCCCTGAATAATAGGGTATTCAATCCCCAGAAGTTCTGTCACTTTTGTCTTCATATTAACCTAAGCCTTTCCGCAGCCTGCGAGGACAGCTTACTCCACACCTTTATCCTTCAGATAATCCAGCACGTCTCCCACGGTCACCAGCTTCTCCAGCTCCTCGGAGGGAATTTCGATTTCAAACTCATCCTCCAATGCCATCACCAGCTCAAACAGATCTAACGAATCTGCATTCAGGTCATCCTTGAAGCTTGTGCTCTCTGTAATTTCCGCTCCGTCCGCGTTCAACTTCTCCACGATCACTTCTTTGACTTTTTCAAACATGGCTGTTCTCCTTTTCTTTGTTCTTTTCAACTTTAATAGCCGGAATGCCATGAATTATTGAATCCTCAATTATTTTGAGTCTCAATTATTTTGACATTCAAACCTTTCCACTGGAATCATACCCCTATTGTGGCACAATGTCAATCATTTTATTTTGATTTTCAAAATATTCTTATGCTATTTATATGATATAATTCAAAATAGCATGCGCAAATCTCAGAAATGATAGTAATTTTCTTATAATTATTGTTTTTTAAATTGAAATTTTGGAAAATTATAGTATAATTTATTAAAGATGGGTTATAGTCTAACTTAAGAAAGGACGGTGGCAGATATGATGAAAGAATTGACAATCGGAATGGATGACGACAAGCTGTTGTTCGACAGATACTGCGAGATTGCCTCTTCATTTGCCCCCTGCATGAACGACTATCTTTATGTTTATAACCTGGCTGAAGATATTTACTATATCTCAGAAAAGGCTGTAGACCGCTTTCTGCTGCCCACCAATATTTTCAGCAATGTCGGGGAAGTGCTGAGCAAGCTGACCCATCCTGACGATTTTGATGTGCTGGAGGAAGACATTGCGCAGGTCATGGCTGGCAAAAAAGACAGTCACAATCTGGAGTACCGTTGGCTCGGCCGAGAGGGCTCTCCTATCTGGATCAACTGTAAGGGAAACGTTTTGAAGGACAAAAACGGCGCTCCATATATTATGATGGGCTGTATCAACGAGATCGGCAATAAGCAAAAAGCTGATAATATCAGCGGTCTGCTGGGTGAGTCTGCCCTGCATGACAATGTGATCCGGCTGCTTCCCACCTTGAATGACGCCATGTTTCTGCGTATTGGTATTGATGACTTTAAGATCATTAACGAACGACATGGCATGGAATACGGTAATTTTATCCTGCGAGAGGTAGCAAACCGCATGCAGCACTGCGTTGGCCCTCTGCAGCAGGTATACAGGATCGTATCTGACGAGTTTATGATACTGGATCTGTCCGGTGCTGACTACGAGGAAATGCACCGTCTTTACCACCGCATTCGTTCCTCTATTGACGAAATGGTGGCCAGCGAGCATTATAAGGCGATCTATACAATTTCCGGCGGCCTTGTGGAGCTGAGGGATGTGGACTCTTCCCAATCGGAATACGACCGTTACAGCGAGATCATGAAACTCTCTGAGTTTGCGCTCACAGAGGCCAAGCTCAGGGGAAAGAACCAGCTGTACTATTTCCGTCCTGAGGACTATTCCGCTTTCCTTCGCAAGCGCTACATCCGCGGCTGCCTGCGGAAGTCCCTCAGCGATAACTTCCAGGGCTTTGAATTGCATTTCCAGCCCATTATCATGACGAGCGGCGAGTTTTTGTTCGCCGCAGAATCCCTGCTGCGCTTTACGACTCCTTCAGGCGAACACATTTCTCCCATCGAGTTTATCCCTATTCTGGAGGATAGCGGCATGATTATTCCCGTTGGCAAATGGATCCTTCGGAACGCTCTGGAAATGTGCCGGCGATGCAGGGAATTTTCCCCTGATTTTATGATTTCCGTTAACTTTTCCTACATTCAGCTTCTGAAAAGTCCTGTGTATGAGGATGTGAGAAGGGCGCTGGAGGAGGCGGATCTGCCCCCCTCCTGCCTGATCGTGGAGCTGACGGAGAGCGGACATCTGGAGAACAGTCCCGCGATTCAAAATGTATGGCAGAAGCTTCGCAGTCTTGGCGTAAATATTGCTTTGGACGATTTTGGCACCGGTTACTCTAACCTGCTCAACATTGGTAATCTAAAGCCCAACATCGTCAAGATAGATCGGGGATTTACCATAAAAGCACTGCAGAATTCCTATGAGTATGAGCTTCTGATCCATGTGATCAAAATGGTACACAGCATTGGCTTGAATCTGGTGATCGAGGGGATCGAAAACCGCATGGAGCTTGCGCAGATCACTGCCATGAACCCCGACTATATTCAGGGCTATTACTACAGCAAACCCTGCCCCAAGGATGAATTTATCCTGAAATACCACCCTGCCGGTCCCAGGACCATCGCCTAAAGGAGCACAATATGCAATACGACACCGACTACTCATTGATCCTGGCTCAGCTTTCCGCCGTCACGGAAGGCGAGCAGGACACCATTGCCAATCTGTCCAACGCTTCGGCCGTACTGAACATGAATCTGCCGGAGCTAAACTGGGTAGGCTTTTACCTAGTACGGGAAGGCGGACTTGTGCTGGGTCCCTTCCAAGGAAAACCTGCCTGCATCCGCATTGCCTTCGGCAAGGGTGTCTGCGGCACAGCCGCCGCTTCTGATGCCACTCAGGTGGTTCCTGACGTACATACCTTTCCCGGACACATCGCCTGCGACGGCGATTCCCGCTCTGAGATCGTCATTCCCATGCATCACCGGGGACGGCTGGTGGCTGTTCTGGATATCGACAGTCCTGTTCCGGATCGCTTTTCTCAGGAGGATAAGATCGGTCTGGAGCAATGT
This sequence comes from Acetatifactor sp., assembly GCA_022511385.1. Lineage (GTDB taxonomy): Bacteria > Bacillota > Clostridia > Lachnospirales > Lachnospiraceae > Acetatifactor. The sequence goes on along the minus strand of JAFLRN010000045.1, from coordinate 16,634 downwards.
GCCGCTGTCCTGGAGCAGGCTTGCAGTTGGGACCTGTGACTCTTGAAAAAAGCAGCATTACCTGATATAATACCTACTGTTTCAACTGGTGATCAAATACCCTTGCGGTAATAAACGCGCCGTTATAAAGGAACCAGACTGATGTTCCCGGCAGAATGAGAGGAAAAATGGCAAACGAACAGCAAAAATGCCCTATTTGCGGCACAAAACTCAAGATGATCAACGGAAGGATGACCTGTAAGGAGTGCGGTTACTATGTCCGTAACGATTCCACGGATCTTTTCGACTCGAACTCCCAGACCCAGGCCTCCGAAGCCCAGCCCTACAGCACGGAAGCACAGTCCACAAACAGCATTGGCAGCAACAGCGCAGGTACAACTACGCAGAGTGCTGCAACACAACAGCCCAGGCCCCAGCCTACTCCCACCGTAAGCTCCAGCACAGTCGTGGGCGGCTCCGGCCAGGGATCAGGCATCGCCAAGCGTGTGGCTATTGTGATCGCGGTTATGTTGGGTATGAGTATTCTTGTGGGCGCTATTGTAGCCGGCAACCGTATGAGCAATAATAATCCCAAACAGGCCGACAGTACCGAAAATGGCGGTGAGAGCGGCGGAAAACCCGGTGACCGGGGCAATCGTTATACATATATGCCCCAGTCCTATTTTTTCCAGGCGTTGTCTTCCGTTATCTTTAACAAAGAGGTTTCTGATATAACGGAGGAAGAATTTAGCAGCATAATAGCTTTGGAAATTGACTTTGATAACTACGAAATATACTATGAGCTGGACCAGGGAGATGGCAGCTACCTAACCTTTGACGACAGCTTCGACGTTAACTTCTCCGATCTTAAGTATTTCCCGGGGCTGGAGATCATTTCCCTGATTGGCAAGGGTCTGAAATCCGGCGACTTGGACGGCTTGGAGAACCTGAATACCGTATACGCTGAAAATACGATATCGGAACTGGCCAGCATTGTTCCCTATCCGGAGAATATCACCGGACTCAGCGTCTATGATGTCATAAGGGAAACAAGCTTGACAGGAATACAAAAATTTCCCAATCTGCAGTACCTGACTGTTGAGTACAATGGCCTGTCAGATATTTCAGCCGTGAAAGACCTGCCCGGCCTGCTGGGCCTTGCGCTGGTGGACTGCGACAGATTGTTGGACTTCAGTCCCCTGATGGAAATGACCGGTCTGGAACAGCTAAGTATCGACTCTTCCCAGTTGAAGACCATTGATTTTATCAATGTGATGCCGAACCTGACTTATCTTCGCATTGAGAACAGCCAGATACCGAATATTGAAGCTGTGGCAAGTTGTCCAAACCTGACCAACTTGTATCTGGTTGATAATTCCTATGTGGAGGACTACAGCGTTGTTGGGGATTTGGTAAACCTGACTGATCTGGCCATACACAAGAAAACACATGCTCCCATTCCCTCCTTTGAAAAGCTGACACAGCTGGAGCGAGTCTCTATCAAAAATTTGTGGGAACAAGAGCTTCCCCTGGTGACAGCAGCGAGCAATATCAATCAGCTGTATCTGGAAAATAGCTACGATGATTATAATCTGGAACTGCTGGCTGATCTGCCTTTGACGTGGCTGGCTCTGGTAGACTGTTCCATATCCGGCGATCATCCGTTGGCATTTCTGACAGGGATGTCTGAACTGACCTATCTGGATCTGACGGAAAGTTATGTATTCGGCAATATTGAAGATATTTTTGGCATTCCTGCTCTGGCGTATCTGTATCTGAAGGAAGCTACCGGAGTGATAGACTTTGACAGGCTGCCCTCCAACGAGAATCTGCTTATTCTGGATGTCAGCGGACTTGACATCAAAGCCGATGCCTGGGGTGACGAATACTATGATATGAAAGACCACTATGATATGTTTGAAAAATACCCCAATGTGGAGTATTTGTATGCAGCTTCCCTTGGACTTGACCGCATCGACTTTGTCACCAATATGCCAAACCTTCAGTACCTGAATATCATTGACAACAATGTGACAAGCTTAAAGCCCCTGGAGAGCCTGAGCTATTTCCACACCGTCCTCTGCGGAGAAAACTCCATCCTGGAGAATGTATCGGAAGAAAGCGGCATCTATGTTGATACGGAAACCGCGTATTATCCATATCGGTAACACCTTAACAGATTCAAACCAAAACAGCTATCATATGATGATATGTGCAAGGCCTGCAGTGATTTGCTGCAGGCCTTTACAATATAATAAATTCCATTACGCTATCTGCTTCGTTCCTCTTTGATAACCTCAGTACCATTATTGTCTATATATTGCTTTAGAAAGCTCAAAATCTCCATGGTACAATCCACCACTCTGTTATGCTTATAATTCCGGTTGCAGGAAAAATATCCGAAATATCCCCAGGGATCCTTTACCTGCGGGCCCCAGTCCCAGAGCCCGTCTTCCCAGAGCCCGTCTTGTCCGGCTTTTTCCTGAAGCCATGCGACAGCATCCTTCAAATAGAGCTCCGATCCCCTGAACTGATTGATATAGTTGAAAGTATGAAACCATCTGCGCATCTTATTGTTTTTAAAATCCCCGGGCAGATCGTAAGGGGTCTTGTCCCAGAAATGCCCGTGAAGGCTTGCATGTCCTCCCAGATGACGGAGCATGGCGTTTTCCACACCCGGCTGAAGCTTATTGCGTCGCTTTAAAAGCAGTTCACTCTGCATGGGCACCAGCCTGTCCTCCCTGGTCAGAAAAACCTCATGCTGGGCCGCCCTGTCTGCTTCATAGGAGTACTCTCCCGTCTCATAAGCTCTGCCCGCAATATAATTCCACTGGTGAAATGTCTGGTCGCATTCTCTGCTGTCCGGTTTAATGGACTCAATCAGGCTGCAGATTTCCGCCTTCTGCCAGGGCAGCGCCCGCTCATTTTTTTCAAACAGTTTCTCTGAGCCTGTCCCGTCAAGCAGTGAGAGCAAGTATTCATTTGCCATAAACAGGATGTCTCTATCCTCTATGGTGAGACCGATATAAAGACACCTCTCAATCCCCACATGGGAAGTTGGTATCTTTGCCTTAACGGAATAATCCTTGGACCTGAGCCTTCCCCAGCCTCCGTTGTCATCCTGCAGCTGATACATCTCCTCCACGATATCGCTTTTCAAAAACTCTTTCCGCAGTTCCGTCAGCCGCTCATCCTCATAAGGTATATCCAGCAGGGAGAACAGGATCTTGTACCTGACTGCCGGATATTCACAAAAATCATACAGCGCCATGGCATGCTTTAAAAAGTCGTCCCTTGTCATGGAATCATTATATTACTTACAAGGGTATTTTGCAAACAGAAACAGCAATTCATGAGTACACAAACCTTCCCTTATTTGTTATACTTGTAATAACACCTTGAAGCGGCGCAAATCCGCTGATAGATATTGAAAGGAGAAAAATTATGCCAAATCCATATTTACCAAACTGGGAATACATTCCCGACGGGGAGCCGAGAGTATTCGGCAACCGGGTCTATGTGTACGGTTCCCACGACCGGTCGGGATCGGACAGTTTCTGCGACTATGTTCTGAAGTGCTGGAGCGCACCTTTGGACAACCTAAATGACTGGGTGTGCCACGGTGATATCTTCCACACCCGGGCGGACCGGGACCATGAGTCGGATACACCCTGGACGAAGGAGAATAATGAACTCTATGCCCCGGATGTGGTGGAGAAAGACGGAAAGTATTATCTGTACGCATACATCATCAATTCCATTGGCTGTGTGGCAGTCAGCGACCGTCCGGAGGGACCGTTCCGCCTGCTCTCCCAGTACCGCTATACCATGCCGGATGAGGTCTGCTGCAACGGCTGGTTCATCGACCCTGGCGTGCTGGTGGACGACGACGGAAAGGTCTATATCTATTGCGGCTTTGAGCGCTCTTTTATGGCACAGGTGAACCCGGAGAATATGTACGAAATATTGGACAGCAGCTACATTGAGCACATTATTCCCAACCAGCTTGCCGGGCAGCCTGGACAAAGCTCAAAATCAACAAATCCGCCCACTGTGGAGGGCAGTCCTGTGGCGGATGCATATGGCTTTGACGAGAAAGATACACTGTTTTTTGAAGCGTGCTCTCCGCGCAAGATCGGCAATACATACTACCTGATCTATTCACCGAAACGGGGCTGCCGCCTGGCATATGCAACCTCTGACAAGCCCACCGGTCCCTTCACCTATCGGGGCTATATTGTGGACAACGGTGTGGACTACCCCGGAGGCAACAACCACGGCTCTGTGGCATGCATCAACGGACAGTGGTACATTTTCTACCACCGCATGACAAACGGAACCATCATGTCCCGCCGTGCCTGTGTGGAGAAGATCACAATCCTGCCAGACGGCACCATTCCCACCGTAGAGATGACTTCACTGGGCTTTGAGGAATCCCTTTCGCCCTACAAGATCACCCCGGCGGAGATAGCCTGTGTGCTGAAGGGCGATGCAATGGTGACAGAAAAGAACCCCTTTGAGCGCGTTATTACCGGAATTACGGAAAGCTGTGAGATTGGGTACAAGTATTTTGATTTCGGCGACGATCACTCCAGCAGGACCATGGAATTTGCGGCTCGGGTAAACGGTCTTGGCTGCAATTGCAAGCTGCACATTCTTGTGGATGACACCACAGAGATTGGCGTGTGCGAGATCGGCCCGGATGACGGCATGGTCCGCACGGTGGTGCAAAATGTCACCGGACGTCATGCGTTGTATTTCCGGGTCACTACGGATTACAGTGACTGGTCCAGGGAATTTATCAAGCGCGACAGGTGGTTGTTTGAGTTGAGGGATTTTGTGTTTATGAAGTAGCTCCGCTAACGAAAGGATCTGGCAATATGACGAAAAAAATAATTCTTACTGGTGAAAAATGGAACTTTAAGCTTAGCAATGAAATGCCGGACATCCAGACGGACTTTGCAGACAGTATTTCATTGCCCTCCACTGTGCAGCAGGAAAAAAAACCGCCTCTGACTGACGAAAAAAGCGACGGATATCTTACAGATCCTTACCGGTTTGAGGGCTACGCCCTTTATGAGCGCACTGTGAGACTAATACCCGATCAATCAGACAGTGAAATATTCTTTGTGATGGAGCGTACCCGCACAAGCCATCTGTGGATCGATGGGGAATATGCAGGCTCTCAGAACAGTCTGTGTGCGCCTCACAGATACAAAATAACGGAATATTGTACCCAAAATCCTATTCGTATTTCGGTTGTCATAGATAATAAGTCCTGTCCTGTTCCGGGCGGACATATGACCTCTCAGGATACGCAGACCAATTGGCTTGGAATAACCGGCGAAATATACATAGAGTATTGCGAAAAAATGCGGTTTGAAAATATAAATATATATCCTGACATTGCGACTGGAAGCGTGACCGTTAGAGGCGATATTGTTGGCGGAGATGAGATTGAACTCATTGCAGAGGTAAGGGGTTTTCCGAAAAAGAAAGTAAAGATCTCAAAGGAAAATCCTTCCTTTGTTTACGAATTACAGGGTGCTGAACTCTGGAGTGAGCACAATCCGGTCACTTACACAATGCAAATTTCATGCAACAGTGACATCAGACAAATTCCTTTTGGTATGAGGGAATTTTCAACTAACGGCAGAGAATTGCTGCTGAACGGAGAAAAGATTTTCCTGCGCGGAAAGCACGACGGCATGATTTTTCCGCTTACGGGCGCTGCTCCCACTGATACCGAAAGCTGGCTGCAGGTATTGAAAACCGCAAGGGAATACGGAATAAACCATTACCGTTTTCATACCTGCTGTCCCCCGGAGGCTGCATTTTCTGCAGCGGACGAATTGGGAATATACTTAGAGCCTGAGCTTCCTTTTTGGGGAACTGTTGAGAAAGAACTGACGGAAGGCCAGCAGTATCTTATTGACGAAGGCTTCCGAATACTGGACAGCTTTGGAAACCATCCTTCTTTTTTCGCACTGTCACTAGGCAACGAACTATGGGGGAGCAAGGATAGACTCAATGCTGTTTTGGGTGATTACAAAAAGAAAGACTCTCGTCATCTCTATACACAGGGCTCTAACAATTTCCAGTTTAGTCCCTGCACTGTGGAAAATGATGACTTTTTTGTCGGTGTACGTTTTTCTAAGGACCGGCTTTTCCGCGGTTCCTATGCCATGTGCGACGCTCCCTTGGGACACATTCAGACGGATATGCCTAATTCTGAGTATACCTATGATCAAAATATATGTCCTGAATCCATTGGTTCGGCGGAAAATGCGGGGGGTACAATTGAAATACAGTACGGAACAGGCGTGAAAACAGTATCAGTGAATGATGCGGAGGGAGAATTTATACCTGGGATACCCGTAATCTCACACGAGGTTGGACAGTATTTCATGTATCCCGATTACAATGAAATTGCAAAATATCAGGGAGTTTTAAAACCCTATAATTTTGAGATTTTCCGTGAGCGGCTGGAAAAAGCGGGGCTTTTAAGCCTTGCTGACAAATATTTTCATGCGTCAGGACGTTTTGCAGCAGAGTGCTATAAAAACGAAATTGAAGCAGCTCTGCGGTCAAAGGAGCTTTCCGGTTTCCAGCTTTTGGATCTACAGGACTTCACAGGGCAAGGGACAGCTCTTGTGGGAATACTCAATGCATTTATGGAAAACAAAGGTGTTATCACTGCACAGGAATGGCGGAATTTTTGCTCGGACAGAGTGATACTTGGCTGTATGCCCAGATTTGTTTATTCTACTGATGAACTGCTTTCCGTTGATGTAAAGTTGTATCATTATGCGCAAAAGGCTGATGTTGACCCGACAGTACGCTTACGTCTGGCAACCGATGAGGGAATAATCGCCGATACTGTTATTACTGCGACCGGAAGTTTCAAGAGTGGAGTATTTGATATTGGAACAGCGGAAATTTCCCTTTCCAATATCATGAAACCGTCTAAAGCCACACTTACACTTCGTTTAGACGACATTTGCAACGAATATATACTGTGGCTCTATCCGGACGAGGACTGCAGAAAGCCTGCGCATCTCATTATTACAGATAAATGGGAGGATGCAAAGACGTCTCTGTCAAAGGGAGAAAAAGTGCTGTTTTTACCCTGCAGGATCAACGAAAGTCATTCTATTGAGGGTACATACTGTACGGATTTCTGGAATTACCCAATGTTCAGTTCCATATCCGAATCAATGAATAAGCCGCTTCCTGTTGGCACGCTGGGACTACTCATTGACAATTGCCACAAGGCTCTTGTCAATTTCCCGTCAGAGTTTTATTCAACTGCCCAGTGGTATGATGTTGTCAGTCATTCCAGAGCACTTATCATTGACGGTTTAAATATTGACCCAATCGTCCGCACGATTGACAACTGCAAACGAAATCATAGTCTTGCCACCGTTTTTGAAGTAAATGCAGGGAGCGGAAAACTGCTGGTGTGCACAGCTGCACTTGAAAGCAGTAAGTCACCTGCCTGCCGCGCTCTTTTGAATAGCCTTATGAAGTACGCTGCGTCGGAAGATTTTGCTCCCGTACCGACAGTAGATATCAAAGATTTGGACAGATTCTTTTTGGCAAAGCTTTAAAAGATAACATTGCCATTGTTGATTTTAGCATACATATTGCAGATTCACGTATTATCAGCTTTTTATTTACAGACTACACATTCTGGTTATAAAAAATAGGCAAAATCGAGATATTAAAACCATGAATCCAAGTTTTGTATCTCGATTTTACCTTGTTTAAAATGAAGCTTTGATGTTAATCGGCTGCCTTATCATCTGAAAAGTGTGCATTTGCCGCTTTCACGGTAAAATGCTATCAGCTTTTCTATGGCCTCTCTTGTGCAGCCGAGATTTTTTGCAAGACAGTCCATACACGCGAATTCCTCTGCTCCCCTAAAGACAAGCTTTCTAAAAATAGCGATATCATCATCATAAAGCGGAGCGGAGCATTCCTTACAGGTCTTGTAGTTTGCCATTACGCTTTTACCACCTTCGCACGGTACATCATACAGTCATGTGAGGGTATCTGAACGCAGAGACGCTCGGCAAATGTACCTATCACTTCATGCTTGTAGCAGTCGTATATCTCCAGGCACCTGTCTGTTTTATACGGAAAACCGATATCGAAAAACTGCAGGGACATTTCGTTGGTCTTATCGCCGAAATTAAACATTCCTATCGCGTAATCGCCGCCGCTGAGAGGCTTAACGAGCGCAAATACATTCTCGGGATTGTTCCACTGTTTTATGCAGTAAGGTCCACGGCATTCGATATCCTGATTGATTGCGATAACATCCTTGTTAGTGAGTATCTCCTTTGTTGCGTCAGACATTTTTCTTATGTCACAGCCGATCATAAGAGGGGAATTCATGATGGCCCAAAGCGCAAAATGCGTCTTATATTCTATGTCGGTGCATCCTCCTACAACATCAGCTATCCACTCGTTATCACTGTTTCCGTGCATTCCTACAACAAGCATATCCATGTCATTGTGACAGTAAACGCCGCCGTAGCACTCCTTACCTATCTGTGAAAGTGCGATACGCTTTACGGATTCCCAGTTGTCCTGAATGTCGCCTGTGGAGCGGAAAAGATTTGCGCCTGATTCTCTTATCCAGCTGTGAACATCGTCATTTCCCCAGTTGCAGGCAGAGAAAACGATATCGCGGCCGCAGCTGCGAAGAGCCATTCCCATTCTCTTATAGAGATTCTCTCCCTTTGCAGCTTCAGGCTTGTAACAGTAGTCGTATTTGAGATAGTCAACGCCCCACTCAGCAAAGGTCTCAGCATCTTCAAACTCATGCTCGAAGCTTCCGGGATAGCCAGCACAAGTGTGGGTTCCTGCACAGGAATATATTCCGAATTTCAGTCCCTTTGAGTGCACGTAGTCCGCAATAGCCTTGATGCCGTCGGGGAATTTTTCATGGTCGGGTACAAGCCTTCCGTTCACGCGCTGCTTCTCACTCCAGCAGTCATCAATCACTATGTATTCATAGCCTGCTTCCGCGAGACCTGTTTCAACCATTTTATCAGCGCTTGATCTTATGAGATCGGCGTTGATATTCCAGCTGAATGTATTCCATGAGTTCCAGCCCATGGGAGGTGTGGGGCAGAGAGATAAGACTGTTTTCATTGTAAGTTCTCCTTCCTTATTGAAATTACAGCAACTATTCAGAACTCAGGTCGCAAAATTGTTTTTTGCCGCCTTCCTTTTGCTCATATGGTTACTTCACCATAATTTCCCAACCTTCTGCTGCTGTGATGATTTGACTGATACTTATGTTTTTATAATCATTTTAAGTTTCCCGGTCTGTTCAGTCAAGACTAATCTGCAAAACTGTTAATTTCACAATTAATCTTGACCGCAGCACTGACATTCACATGCTTCCCGATTTTTCCGCAATCGACGACGGCATTCGCACTCCGGGCTAAAGCCCTCCTTGCTCATGCCGTCTTGCCCGTCCTGTAATTTCAGAGCCGCTCGAAAATCCTGCGGATTTCCTCGATGTGGCTTCTCGCCACATGGACTTTTATGAAAATATGCTTATGAATGCGAGCATTCAACACATATTTTCATAAAATCCGCCCGGCTCTGAAGTTACGCAAACTGTGCATTATACAGTTCCGCATAAAATCCCTGCTGTTCCATCAGCGCTTCATGATTGCCCTGCTCAATGATATCGCCGTCTTTCATGACCAGGATCATGTCCGCATTGCGGATGGTGCTGAGTCTGTGGGCGATGACAAAGCTGGTCCTTCCCGCCATCAGGTTATCCATGGCCTTCTGGATCCTGTGTTCTGTCCGGGTATCCACCGAGGAAGTGGCTTCATCCAGGATCATCACCGGGTTATCCGCCAGAATGGCCCTTGCAATGGTAAGAAGCTGTCTCTGGCCAGCGGACACATTGGTGGCATCCTCGTTCAGCTCAAATTCGTAGCTGCCCGGAAGGGTACGGATAAAGTGATCTGCATGGGCAGATTTTGCTGCTGCGATCACTTCCTCGTCCGTAGCGTCCAGTCTTCCATAGCGAATATTTTCCATGATACTTCCCTTGAACAGCCATGTATCCTGGAGCACCATGCCGAATGCGCTTCGCAGTTCATTGCGGTTGTAATCCTTCAGATTGTGTCCGTCCAGTTCAATTTCACCGCCGTTCACATCATAGAAGCGCATCAGAAGCTTTACCATAGTGGTCTTGCCGGCTCCGGTAGGACCAACAATTGCAATCTGCTGCCCTTGATCTACGTGGGCATTGAAATCCTTGATGATGATCTGGTCGGCACTGTACCCAAAGCGCACATGCTTAAAGTCTACAATACCCTTTACATGCTCCACAGAGACCGCATTCTCTGTGGTCTGGTCTTCTTCCTCTTCCTCTAAAAACTCGAATACGCGCTCCCCAGCCGCCACCATGGACTGCATCATATTGGTCACCTGCGCCAACTGCTGCATGGGTTGTGTGAAGTTCCTCACATACGTGATGAATGCCTGGATGTCACCAATCTCTATGGTTCCTTTAATAGCGAGGAATGCGCCGGAGATTGCGACGCCCACATAGCCCAGATTACCCACAAACTGCATGACCGGCATCATGAGTCCCGACAGAAACTGGGACTTCCATGCAGACTCAAACAAAGTGGCATTGGTGGCTTCAAATTCTTCAATAACGTCGTTTTCCTTGCCAAATGCCTTGACCACCAGATGGCCGGAATAGTTTTCTTCCACCTGCCCATTGATATGTCCCAGATATGTCTGCTGCTGTTGGAAATATTTCTGGGACTTTTTCATGACAATGTTGATAAAACTCACGCTCACCGGCAGGATCAAAAGCGTGATCAGAGTCATCAGTGGACTGATGGAAAGCATCATGACCACAACGCCGATCATGGTTGTCACGGATGTTATTAACTGTGTCACACTCTGGTTGAAACCGTTTCCGAAAGTATCAACATCATTTGTGATACGGGAAAGCACTTCGCCGTGAGTCTTGCTCTCAAAATATTTTAGCGGCATGCGGTTGATCTTTTCCGAAAGCTCTCTGCGCAATTTATAACAAAGCTTCTGCGTGATCGTGGACATTGTGAAGCCCTGAACCGTGCTGAAGAGAAAGCTTACCAGATACAGGCCCAGAACCATCAGCAGGATTTTCCCGATATAGTCAAAATCTATACTCCCGCTGCCCGTGATCTTTCCAAACAGCCCCTCGGACAGAGCGGTCGTGGCTTTGCCCAATATTTTGGGGCTGACAATATGGAATATGGCACTCATGCCCGCACAGAACATGACTGCAATAACCCCGATCTTATAGCCGCCCATATAAGTGATGATCTTTTTAAAGGTCCCTTTAAAATCCTTTGCTTTCGCGGTCTGAAATCTTCCGCCGTGTCCTCCCATTGGTGGCATTTAGCATTCCTCCTTTCCTGCGATACTGGCACGAAACTCTGTTTCTGACAGCTGGGACTGTGCAATCTGCTTATATTCCTCGCAGCTTTCCACAAGCTCCCTGTGGGTGCCCCTGCCGATCATCTTTCCATCCTCCAGGACGATGATCTGGTCTGCATTCAGGATCGTACTGACACGCTGTGCCACAATAATGACTGTGGCGTCCTTTGTTTTTTCCGAAAGAGCTTTGCGGAGTGCCGTATCCGTCTTAAAATCCAACGCCGAAAAGCTGTCGTCAAAGATATAGATTTTGGGATGCCTTGCAATGGCTCTGGCAATGGACAAACGCTGTTTCTGGCCGCCGGATACATTGGTTCCACCCTGAGAAATGGCGCTCTGATACCCATCCGCCTTTTCCTCGATAAAATCAGCAGCCTGAGCAATAGCAGCCGCTTCTTCAATATCCTTCTCGGATGCATTTGGCGCGCCATACGCAATATTGGAATTGATATCCCCGGAGAACAGGACTGCCTTCTGCGGAACATAGCCAATCTGCGCCCTCAGAGTTTCAATGGAATAATCCCTGACATCCATTCCTCCGATGGAAATGGAGCCTTCCGTCACATCAAAGAACCTTGGTATCAATTTTACCATCGTGGATTTACCGCAGCCGGTTCTTCCAATGATCGCCGTGATCTGCCCCGGTTTTGCAGTAAAATGGATATCCGTGAGAACATTCTCCCCGCCATCCGGATATTTAAAGCTGACATGGTCAAAGCAGACCGCTGCATCAGCCGGCGCTGCCTGGATCGCTCCGTCCTTATCCACAATGGTCATTTCCGTATCAAGGAGTTCCTGGATACGGTCTGCGGCAACCCCCGCTCTCGGAAGCATGATGGACACCATGGTCAGCATTAGGAATCCCATAATGATCAGCATGGAGTATGTAATAAATGCAGTCATCGCCCCTACTTCCAGCACACCGCTGTCAATCCTCTGTGATGCGACCCATATGATCAATACAGATACGCCATTCATCATCAGCATGAGAATGGGCATCATGATCGACATGGTCCTGTTGGTGAAAAGCATGACCCTGGTCAGTGAGCTGTTCGCATCGTCAAATCGTTCCTCTTCCCTCTTCTCCCTGCCAAACGCCCGGATGACAGGAATACCTGTGAGGATTTCCCTGGCCACAAGGTTTACCTTATCAACCAATATCTGCATGATCTTAAATTTTGGCATGGCTATGATCAAAAGGACTGCAATCAGACACATGACCAGTGCGATTGCCAGGACAATGATCCAGCTCATTCCGGACTCATACTGACGGACATTGATGATTCCGCCGATTGCCAGGATCGGTGCATACAGCACCATCCGAAGAAGCATGACGGTCACGAACTGGATCTGCTGCACATCATTGGTGCTCCTGGTAATTAATGACGCGGTAGAAAACCGGTCCAGCTCCGCATTGGAAAAACCAATCACCTTCCGGAACACCCTGCTGCGCAGATCACGTCCAACACCGGCTGCTGTCCTGGATGCCAGAAAGCCCACCAGGATAGCGGTAAGCGCCATAATAAGCGCCATCCCTAACATCTTTGCCCCGGTTGACCACAGATAATCCGTCTGCAGCTTGTCGAGGTCAATCCCGCAAAGTACATACTGCTCCCTGGTAAACTGCTTTGCCATGGAGCGGATAATGGAATCTCCCAAAGATGCCAGGTTTTCCTCAAACACATTCCTGATATCCAGCATCAGCGTATCACTTGCCATATCGACGCCCATATCAGCCAATGCCTGCTGTACCTTCTGAAGCTGCTCCAGCTGTTCCGGGCTCATTTGCGTGGGGTCAATGGCGGACATATCCATATTGGAATAGTCCAGGGAGGTCATATCCATGCCCTCAAGCTCAGCGCCCTGCTGGGAGGTCATGGTGTATACGATGGCAATTACCTGTGCAAATTCTTCATCCAGGCTGTCCCATACTCCATCCTCTGCAGAGATCAAGATATAGTACCCGCTCTTCTCATCATAGGCATAAGCCGCTGCCCAATCTTTCTTTTCCTCCTCCGTCAGAAAGACCTCTATTTCATGAAACCCGCTTTCTGTCAGGTATTCAGGAACCGCGTGCTCTATTCCCGTATTGGCAATTCCGACATCAATCAGGCTTGATGTATAGTCAGGCAGGGAAAGATCGCAATACGCCTGAACAAACAAAAGAACCAGTATCAGCACTACAAAGTGCCAATATGTTTTCAGGTTGCGAAAAATATTCCTCATACGAATCATGCTCCTTTTTTAAATTCTACTAACCAAGTTAGATACTTGGCCCTTTAAACAGCAGACCATCCTTTCATGATCTGCTGATTTATTCATCAAAAACTTCCTTGACCTTATGGGAAATTCGTATAAATTCCTCCATATCCTTTTTGCCGACTTTCTCAAGCAGTAACTCTATTTTCGTCAGGATCTGTTCTTTCATGTTGTCCACATATTCCGTCCCGGCCTGAGTAATTTCAACTACAGTCTGCCGGGCATCCTCAGAAGAGTGATATCTGACGATCAGGCCGCTCTTTTCCATTTTTCGAAGCAGTGCAGCAATCCGCGCTGTACTTACGTTCAATTCCCTGGCAAGCTCTCCTGCAATTACCTCGTGATCAGCTTCCTGCAGATATACAAGAACAAAACCGATGCCTTTTTGGCATTCGTCAATCTTACTAAAAAAAGGTTTGGACCAGCATCCGCGAAACTCACGCAGCATCTTCTGGGCATCTTCCCGTGTACCCATCGCTTCCTCCTTCCATTTATCTAACCCAATTAGCTATTATAGCAGACTCTTTTTTTCTGTCAATAAGTATGTGGCTTATCTTATCCAGTCAAGCAGAATGATTTCGTTCCTATACCACCCTTAATTGACCTCCGCAACAACATAACTGCGATATGCTATGGGGGAAAAATTCGCTTTTTATGAATTATATAAATCTTTTATCTTCTCCGGCTCACCACCCTCCAGGCTGCCGTCCGGGAGTCTTCTGAACTGGCTTAGGAACTTCCAGGCGTTCTCACAGGTGTGATGTCTCACCTCATGTCCCTGGTTGCTGACGCTTCCAAAAATGGAGTAACAATTTCCATCCTCGCTGACAAATAGTTGTAAGGTCAAGACACTGTTCTCCCGCTCCGCATTGACCAACCGATAAGCGAAATCCCCATTCACGCCCCAGATAGGATTCTCCCAGTTCTCCTTGTTCTCGAGTTTTACATCATAGGGCTTTATCACCCGGTTTACCTTACAGACATAGCCCATTCTATCCACGCACTTCTGTGCCTGAAAGGGAAGCTCCGGCAGGGGCGTAATCTCACCGCCTGCGTAAAATACCGGCAGTAAAACATTCTGATTATATTCTCCAATGGGCTCCCCATAGGAGTTATAGCCCACCTCAAAGGTAGCATCCATAGGGGCTACTGCCGCATAAACCTTTGGATACTCCTGCATCATGTCCCAGGACTTACATCCGCCCATGGAAAACCCGCTGGCATAAATTCGTGTCTCGTCAATCTGATATTTCTCTTTGAGCCTTCCGATCATCTCAATGGTTTCTGTGGCGGTACTGTTTAAATGATTCTCCACGCTAATCAGCAGGAATCCATATTTTGCGGCAACTCTGTACCAGCCTGACACGGCAGCCATGCAGAAAGCAGAATCCCCGCCACCATGGAAACACATGAGAAGAGGGGCTTTTTTTCCCGCATCCATGATGCCCCGGTTATAGTAAGCCACATAGCCAATACGGTGCTCTTTGGTGTCTTTATCATCCCCGCGGTTGTCAGGGCTGGTCTTCACTGTCACGTATCCCGGCTCACAGCACATTCCCATCTGCTCCAAATCAGCTTCCTTCTCCAGATTTCCCACCATACGTCTAAAGTTTCCCACAAAGTCACGGAAATCCTTCTTTACGTCAGACTCTTCCTTAATCAAAAAATGATCCAAGGCAGTCTGTAGGGTGGCATTCACCTGCTCATCATTTCCAACAGACACCACCGGGATGTCCCTCCGCTGTGGCATGGGAATCACACTTAAATTCTGTAAAATACACGCTGCCGGTGTCACGTCCCCGGTCCCATAAAGTCCATCCCCCATAATGGTTTGCAGACAATTTTTTGCTATATAATCCGCAGAGTTTCCGCAGCCATATAAATATGTGCGAAGCACGGCGCCGCGTATATAGGGCTTGCCCATCTTTTTTGCAAAGCGGTCATACATAATGGCAACCCCATCACGATAATACTGACTGATGCGGGACTGTGCCAGGATTTTAGCATAAAGATCCGCAGGTGCCTTCTCCCATCCACCCTCATTCAGCGGGTAAAAAAATGCCACGCTCCCCGCAAACTCAGATGCAACCTCCGCAAAACCCTTGGCATCCGCAAATGCCTTGGCTGCATCAAAAGTCATCCTATCCTCCTCAAAGACCATCAGATAAGGCGCGCGAAAACCAAAATTCACAATATCTGCAGGCTGATCCGTCTCCGGCAGATAGACCTTGACCACAAAGTCTTCCAGCTCCTGCTCCCACATCTTTGTTCCATCTTGAAATACAAAAACCTCAGGCATCTTTTCCAACTTATTTTCCTCCTTTAAAACTGACAGCTAAGATACTCTCGCATTATTTACGTGGATGATTTCCGATTTTCTCAAAAATCCTGTGTTTGTACAAGACATTTCTTGCTATTCACGCTCACATGTTGCCATTTTCTGTTTTTGTTGAAGTAAATCTGGTATATCATTAGTAGCCCTTGTACCACCCTTGACACTGAGGCTGAGGGCTTATGTTTTTCTGAGCAGTAATATCTTCCTGCATTTTAAATAAATGAATGTCAGTAATGCCAGAATGAATAACCGAACTGCATCAGATCGTTAAAACTGAATTTGTTCTTCATCGGCACCACCCCCATTCTATGTAGAATAGAGGTCAACACACCCTGCAACACGATTGTTCCATTGATTTATTTTATCATATTTTCACCATTTACAAAATCTGTTTTTATACAAACAATATATATTATTATATTTTTCATATCCTTCTTTATTTTGGCATCTGATACGCCGTCTTTTTTTAACATACCGTAGATGATGTTGACCAGCCGTCTGGAGATTAGAATCAATGCCTGTGTTTTGCTCTTGCCTCTTGCCAACTGCTTTTGATAATAAGCATAGAAGCTGGGATTCCTCGGCAATC
>JAFLRN010000044.1 GCA_022511385.1 Acetatifactor sp. | reverse complement strand
GTGCTTCCCTCCATTTTAAAATCGGAAGCAGATGACGTAGCCGCATCTGCCTCCGTTACAGGAAGCTGCATGATGACCAGCGCCACAATGACAAGAAGGACGCCGATAAGCCGTTTCCTATTCTTCATATTGTTATCCTTTTTGAATACCTTACGCCTTGACCTTGACTTTTACCTTTTTCTCTTTCCTTGTATCCTTCTGAATGAAGAACACGAAGGACAGACACGCAAGTGCAATGGACAGAAACCATTTCGGGTGGATAAAGTCGCCTGTCTTAGGTGTCGAGTCGGATACAAGCCCCGATGACAGATCACCGGTGTTCACATAGATCACATAGGGCGAGAAATGCTCCGCCGTAAAGGTGATGCAGGAAACGCCCTGTATCGTCGTAAATCTTGCAGACAGTCTCTCCAGTTTGTCATTCTTCACACTTGCCACCCTGTTATTTCCCGCATAGGTGATCAGGGAATCCGGCAAGGGCAACGTAATGCTCACACTGAGACCCGTCGTATCCTTAATTTTGGTCGTACCCGTGGAATCATACAACGAGATATCCATGGGAAAGAACTTAATATTATCCAAATTGTCACCGTACTCCGCCATCAGTGCCCTGAGAGCTGCCTCGGTGGCCTCCGCGGACTCGGAGATCTTTATGGTAAAGTTATCAGAGGAACCATGCACTGTAGCGGAAACCACACCTGTGTTGGACAGGCCGTTCTTATCGATGACAACCGTAGTGCCGCCATTGGTCACAGTGCCGGAGTTTCCGTTAGGCCTCTGGGTATTGTTGCCGCCTGCGGACCCGTCGCCGCTGCTGCTTCCAGACTTCGCCTTGAAATGCGCCGTCACGGTAACATCGCTGGCAGGCATTGTGATGATGGAAATAGACAACGCCGTGCTGGCAATCTTCACGTCAGTAGGAGTGACGGACCAGTAATCAAACTCCTGGCCGGTGGCCGGATCGTTTGCTATGATCATGGGCTGGGAGCCCTCCAAGTAGCTGCCGGAACCGCTGCCGTTCTGCACTGTCAGGGTATAGAATTTACCTGTTGTTCCATTTCCGGAACTGCCGCCGGGGCCGGGGCTGCCTGATGCATTAGGATTAGGACTGCCTGATGCATTAGGATTAGGGCTGCCTGATGCATTAGGATTAGGGCTGCCTGATCCACTCGGATCAGGACTGCCGCTTCCGCTCGTTCCGTCGCTAGCACCGTTTTTCTGATACTGTGCAATCAGTACCATATCACTTTGCACATTTGACAGAGTAGTTTTTGTGACATACGATTCACCGTCACCGCCTGACAAAAGCCAGCCAAGGAAAGTATATCCATCCCTCATGGGATCCTGAGGCATTACAGCCGCAGAGCCCTTTTCTACCATTTGCCTGTCTATTTCCCGTCCGTTATAGTCCTGGAAAATAATCGTATACTTTTTGACATCAGCCTTTTCAAACTGAGCAATTGAATCAACATTTTGTTCCACGGACACCAACAGCTTCATATCAGACCATCCGACGAATTCATATCCGGACCTGAAGAAAGCCTCTGCCGGCAGCTCCGACTCATCAGGAATCTCCGCCTTACCGTACTGCGGCACATCCTGGGTCTTACCAAGCTGATGCTTATCACCTTCCTTGTCATAGTAAAAGAAACGAACCTCAAAAGTTTTATCAGAATCCAAGGGTGCGGTAGTAAGCTCATGGGTCCTCGCAAAATCATAAACCATGTATCCCTCGACTTCCTCACATTTGAGAACCAAGGTCTTATCCTTAAAATGTTCCGCTACATGGACACCCTCACCAAAGGCTTGCTCAGTCATGTTGATGAACTCGCCTGGAATCGATATAACCCTGACTGCACTGTCTGCAAACGCACCGTCCCAAATTCTGCCGCCATTCATTGTGTTTGGAAGCTTCACAATCTGCAAACTCTCGGTCTCTGCGAAAGCACCTTCAGGCACTGCTTTTATCTTTGAATTACTCAAATCAACACTTAAGACATCTGTTCCCTGAAACGCCTCCGGATAAAGCTCCGTGATGCCTTCTGTCATAGCTCCTTCCACCATGATAGTATGTGCGCCCTCCAGCAGCTGCACAATCTTATTCTTCGCTCCAGAAGCCAATTCATAGATAATTCCGTTCTCACAGGTAAAATACGGACCGCCGTTAAAGTTCACAGTTGATAAGCTCTCACATCCTGCAAAGGGACGTGTTCCCATTTTGCTTACTGTTCCCGGAAGGCTGACGTACTTAAGCTTTGTACAGTCTTCGAAGGCATGTGTTCCGATGGATACCGTGGAATCACTGAGTTTAATGCTCACCAGATTTTTATGTCCCTTGAAGGCCTTATCGTCAATCTTCAGGAGACTCTCAGCAGTAATGGACTTATCACCTGCTGTCTGTTCTTCCCCCTCCTTATCCACAAAAAGATTCTCTCTGAAGCCTTCGATACCCTCAGGGAGCACCAGATTCAATGCAGCATTTATAGCAGCCTCCTCATCCGTACTCAGTGTAACGCTGCCCGGAGTTTCTAAATTCTTATTATATTTTTCTACAGCAGCCGCCATAGCGTTCGCCTGAGTAGCGGTCAAATACTTATAGGTGGACGCAGAATAATCAGCCAGCCCAGACAATATCGGATAATCTATCAGTTCATTAACACCCTTACCGTCATTCCCATCCGGGTTGTACTGCACAACCAGATGGGACGGCCAGCCGCTGTAATACTTGATATACGTTTTTTTCTGGCTGCCGTTATTAATGGTCTCCGTAGATGTCATCGCATAGTTAAACGGTGCAGAACTGTAGGAAATCGGTCCCACAAAACATAACTGATACTCCTTCGAATCAGTGGGCAATGTGGAACTGTGCGTGCACGTCGCCTCCTGCGTCCAGAAAGCGCGGGCTCCAATCTTTAGGTCGTTGCCGGGATTATTAAAGATCACCCATTTCAGCTTATGGCAGCCCTTGAACGCCTCCGCATCTATTTCTGTTATAGATGCAGGAATGGTAATCTGCGTGATATAACAGTTATTCTGGAATGTGCTGGCGCCAATCGCAGTGACATAGTGAGGGCCTATATTCTCCGGCAAAGTCACCGTCTCCGCTGTAAGCGGCTGTCCGTCCTTTGTGCCGCAGAAGACCAGACTGTCATCCTCGTCTACGCGGTATACGATTGACTGTCCTCCCTCTTTTATCGTCCGCTCATAAACATCCTTTTCCAAGTCTTCATCATAAAAACTGAAAGCAATTTCGTTATCTGTTGCTGTCTGATGCAGGGCAGAGCCCTTTTCGCCCTTTAAGTAGAACTTGGAAGGCATCTCCTTTTTAAACCAATCAAAGGAGTATTTCGTTGGATTCTCCGCTGTACCTTTGTTTTCAACAGCTGTCAGAGTCTTTCCGATATTGTCCGGCAATTCAATATAACTCAAGCTCCCGCACCCCTCAAAGATGGAAACAGGTATATCCTCCTCAAATCTTCTGGGGAAAGTTATACTGGTCAATGATGAACATCCCTTAAACAGCCTTGCACCGATCTGCTTCAGGGACACAAACTCCGCTTCTCCCTTGTCATCGTAAGTGATCAGGCTGCACGAGGTCATACTGATACAGTTTTCAAACACAGAATTGCCAAGCTGTATCACATTGTTGGGTACGGTAAAGGTACGCAGCGCCTGACAGTTATAAAAAGCGTAATCACCGATATAATGAATACCTGCATGGGCATCGATATTTACCGCATACATATTGATGCACTCGGCAAAAGCACCGACACCCAGTGTGGTCAGGTTGTTGTTCAAATTGATTTCATCCAGGTTGGTGCAGCCGTAAAAAGCATAGTCTCCGATACCGCGCAAAAGAGTTGTTTTTTCACCATTCACTGTAACAGATTCCACTTCCAGAATATCAAGCGCACCGACATTCGCAAAAATACCGTTGTTCCTATTTTTGTAATCTACCGTTCCCCCCAATGTCCAACTGCCCGTACGCTTATTATCCTTATCATACTCAGCAGTGACATATTGGTTGCCAATATAGAAAACATCTGCATTTCTGAGCCACTGTTCATCATCATTATCCGTAAGATCGGGCTCACCGGTCACTACATTGTTGGGATAATAGTAAAGCTGGTTCTTATCCGCATCGTCCTGCCACTTAAGGCGGTCATTATAATAGCAGGGTTCATAGGTAATGACCTCTTCCTTAATTTCATCATCACCCGATACAGTGGTGACAGTTGTAACCACCTTGTAATAGAGAAACATTCCATTCTGGCCGATTGCACAATAACCGTATCCGCCAGAGCCCTGGCTATAGGAAAGCTTCATGTACGCATCCACTCTGGCAGGAATCACCAGACGGCCGGGGCTTCCAAGGCTGCTGGTCTTGTCGTAACCGACCAGGATTGCCACTTTTTGGGTTGCATTCTCGCCGGATTCCTTATAAACAAACTGAAATTTACCGTCACCCGTAGTATAGATGGCGTCGCTGCTTGAAATCACCGGAATATCCTCAGCATTAGGCATGTTCTTTTCCAGGGTTCCCCAGCCGCCCACAGCATCGTCGCTGGCACCTGTATCCGCCGCCTGCAGACCTTCCGTCGGAATTGCCGCTACCGCAATGGCGGACGCAAGAAATATCGCCCCGAACGTCTTTCGTACGGACCGTTTTAACCGCCTTCTCTTCTTTCCAGTTCCCTTCTGATTTTCCATCTTCTTTTCCATTTCCTTGGCTGCCATTTCTCTACTCCTTTGCGACTTTCTTTGCCACTACCACAAAGCGCCCGTTGGTCTCCTCGTAGTCACAGGTGGACAGGGTCAAAAGCTGGTCTCCATACTCTGCCGTCACTCCCGTATCATACAGAGACATGGACGCCATCTCCTCCATATTGGATATAAACTCCTGTTCACTGTTTGCATCTATGAACTGATAATACTTAAAAACAATCTCTCCCTGGCTGTACACCCTGGAACGGAAGACGTACATGACCTCCCAGGTTCCCTCTTCATATATGGTGTCAAATTGTATGTAGGGATGCTCTTCCCAGAAGGACTTCTTTTCGTAGCGTTCCAGCTGGCCGAACATCCTGCCGCTCTGCATATGATGGCCGTACAGTATCAGGTTTGTACTGGGTTTCAGGACGTCACAGTCCTTATCCATAAAAATGGACCCGTTCCTGTCAGATTTCTGATCCACATTGTGGGTCAGATAGAACTCGTTGTCAACAGTTTGCATAACGGGGTAATCTATATTTGTATCGTCAATTTTAACCCATCCGATTAGGGTTTTGTAATTATTTAACAAATTTTTATATTTTTCCAGCACTTCTCTGGGGGCCTGCTCCTCATCCAAGGTATACTGAGCAGTGGGTTCAGGCGTTGCCTGAAAAGGTTTTGGGCTCTCCATCAGCTGACTGAGCAGATCATCCTGCCTTTGATCTGCTCTTTTATCCTGATAGGAAAAAATTACCAGAAATCCTATACAGACTGCCGCGACCAGGCTGCAGGCTGCAATTGTCAGTTTCCTGCGACCCTCCTGTTTTTTCAGCTCGTTTCTGGCTGCTTCATCCAGTTTTTTGTTGCTTTTTCCTGTGATATCTTGTATATGCTCCTCTACCTCTTCGAGAAAATCCTGTTCCAGGAGGGTAAAGAATTTATATTTTCCGCTCTGGAGCTCCTGCTTCAGCTTTTCCAGCTGCTGTCTGTCCTCCAGGTTTGTCTCCTTTCGGAGCCGGTCCATGATCTGCTTATCGTGCAGGGCGCGGGCATAATCACCCTTGGTGCGAAAATGCCTTCCCTCCACCGTGTAATCCGTCTGCGCCATAATCCGTCCTTTTGCCTGCCGCATGCTTCGCACCGCCCGCGAACAAATCCACTCTCACTTATCCATATTCATATTACCACAAAATCTGCTATTCTTCAAGGACTTAAAAGTAATTCTATTTTGTACTCAGGAAATTGAAACATGGACATGTTTGGGTGCATACAATAAACCATAAAAATCAATGGAGGAAATCGAAATGAGCGATTTAACTGCTACCAACTGCGGATGCAACGACAACAACAATGGAGGAATCTCCAGCTGGATCTGGATTCTCATCCTGCTGTTCTTCCTGAATGGTAACGGCTCCGGACGCAGCAACGGCGGCTGCGGTTTCGGCAACGGTTTCGGCCTGTTCAACAACGGCGGCAGCTGCTGTGATTGGCTGATCTGCATCCTTCTGCTCTCCAGTGTTTGCGGCTGCAACAACTGAGACTGCAACCACTAAAGACAAGAATTGACTGCACTGACGGCAGGCACAGACTCCCACGGGAGTCTGTGCCCCCGCCGTGTGTCTGGCATACATCCGCGTGCCATAGAAGGTATAAAGCAACATATGAAGTATATGAGAAAAAGCAGTACACATAAGTGCGTGTCACAGAACATACTATAAAAATAGTTGAGCCGTCATTGCCTGACGGGAAAGGTATGGTTTCGCTATGGACGAGAAGGGAAAGGAAACGATTGCTGCATTTGACCGGCTGTTGACCACCAACCGCATTCAAATGATGAAGATCTTCCTCTCCTATCTCCCCCCGGAACAGCAGGGCGGACTTGCCGTCTACATCAAGCTTTCCGAACTGCAATACGCCTTGCAGTTTGTACGACAGTTTCCAGGCCGTCCCCTGTTTTTGGAAAATCGAACCATCCTGTCTTGGAGTTCCCTGCTGGACGGCAGCCTTCTGGAACAGAATCAGGATGGAGTACTGGAGCTGCTTGACGAACTGCTGCCCTTCAGCGGACCAAGGGAGCGGTCCTATATCCAGAACCTGAAAAATCTTCTGACAAGCTTCAGCCGCATGCGGGAAATGATGTCAATGATGGATATGATGAAGGAGCTCTTCCCGGATGGGATGGTCGGTGAAGGTGGTTTTGGGAACATTTTTCAGGGAATGAGCAAAGGCGATAATATGACAGAGATGTCAGGAATGGCGGATATGGTTTCCGGAATGGCTGGTATGGACCCGTCTGTCATTCTGCAAATGCTTCAAATGTTCCAGCCACCCCAGAATGATGACACGGATAAATCAGACAAGGTACAATGACCTTCTTCAAGGCAGGAAATGACTGAATGACCATACATACCATGATACAGAGCAATCATGGTATAGGGAATAATTGGAAAGGTGGTATATTTTATGGGTAATGAGAACAGACCGACATGGATGTCAGATCCTTTGGTGAAGGATATTCCGGAGAAAAAGCTGGATTTTCTTGGGCAGATGTTTCAGGAGAGTCAGGGGAAGAGTCAGAGGGAGCTGATGGCTTCGCTGCTGCCTATGATGAATCGGGCTAAGAAGGAGAATCTGAGTTTTACGCCCCAGGAGATGGGGGCGGCGATTGCGGCTATCAGGAAGTATAGTAGTGAGGATGAGTTGAAGCAGATTGATGGGATTTTGGAGAAGACCAAGGGGTTGGGGAAATAGGTTGTTTGCTGTTATATATATTTCCGCAAGTGACGGCGCGGCGCGGTGGGGTGCTCACGCAAACAAGGCAACGCTCGGGTGAACTTGTTCACCCTCTGAACATAACTGCCAACTACGACTAAGGCGTGTAAAAAACATCACGCCTAAGTCTGCGTAGGCAGTGGATTTCGTCTCCGCTAAGATCGCCTTTTGATCGTTTGCTTAGAGCACACCCGCCACCCGGTGCCTGATACCAGCTGCGAATGATAACTCTTCTGTAATGCTTCTGTAATGCTTCTGTACTTTATTACTCTTCTGTACTTTATTACTCTTCTGTATTTTCTAACTATTCCGTGTTTTATAACTATTCCGTATTCTATCACTATTCTCTATTTTGCCACGATGTTGACAAGCCTTCCGGGTACATATATCTCTTTCACGATGTTTCCTGTCAGCTTGTCGCCGAGGGCTTCTTTGGCGGCGGCAATCACTTTGTCTTTTTCCTCGTCTTTGGGAACGGTGATGGTGGTGCGCATTTTGCCGTTGATCTGTACGCCGATTTCTACGGTGCTTTCCACGGTTTTTGACTCGTCATATTCGGGCCAGGTCACTTGATAGAGTCTTCCCTCAAAGCCTGCAGCCTGCCACAGTTCCTCGGTGATGTGAGGAGCGACGGGATTTAGGAGGGTGAGCAGGGTCTTGTACTCTCCTTTTGTCACCGCATTCTTTTTGTAGAATTCGTTGAGCAGGGACATCATGGCTGCAATAGCGGTGTTATATTTCAGACTTTCAAAGTCACCGGAGACCTTCTTGATGGTCTGGTGCATTTTTGTCTCCAGGTCGGAACTGTAGTTGTCTTCTTCTGTCAGGATGTCCTGTAATTTCCACACGCGTTCCAGGAATCTTCTGCAGCCTTTTACACCATCCTCGCTCCAGGCGGCGCTTAAGTCAAAGGCGCCGATAAACATTTCGTAGGTGCGCAGGGTGTCTGCGCCGTAGTCCCGGACAATGTCGTCGGGATTTACCACGTTGCCCCTGGATTTGGACATCTTCTCCCCGTTGGAGCCCAGGATCATGCCGTGACTGGTACGCTTCTGATAGGGTTCAGGACAGGGCACATGTCCCTGGTCGTAGAGGAACCTGTGCCAGAATCTGGAATACAGAAGGTGCAGGGTCGTATGCTCCATACCTCCGTTATACCAGTCCACGGGCATCCAGTAGTCCAGTGCCTCCTTGCTGGCCAGGGCTTCTGTGTTATGGGGATCCGTGTAGCGAAGGAAGTACCAGGAAGAGCCTGCCCATTGGGGCATGGTGTCAGTTTCTCTCTTCGCAGGGCCTCCGCAGCAGGGGCATGTGGTGTTCACCCAAGCCTCCATGGCAGCAAGAGGGGATTCTCCGTTGTCAGTGGGCTCATAACTTTCCACTTCGGGAAGCATCAAAGGCAGCTCACTCTCATCGAGGGGCACAAAGCCGCACTTGTCGCACTTCACGATAGGAATGGGCTCACCCCAGTAGCGCTGTCTTGAAAATACCCAGTCCCGGAGCTTAAAGTTGGTCTTGCTGTGGCCGATGCCCTTCTCCTCAAGAAATTCGATGATTCTCTTCTTTGCATCTGCCACGGAAAGGCCGTTCAGAAACTCGGAGTTCACCAGAGTTCCTGTGGCAACATCCGTGTAGACCTGCTCCTGTACACTGACGGGACTTCCCGCCACCACCTCTATGATGGGAAGGTTAAATTTCTTTGCGAAATCCCAGTCTCTCTCGTCATGTGCCGGCACAGCCATGATGGCGCCCGTGCCGTAGGTCATAAGCACATAGTCGGAAATCCAGATGGGAATTTCCTTTCCGTTTACAGGATTCGTGGCTGTCAAGCCGTCAATCTGAACACCCGTCTTGTCCTTGGCAAGTTCCGTGCGCTCAAAGTCAGACTTCTTTGCAGCCTGATCCCTGTATGCCACAAGGGCATCATAGTTTTTGATCTCATCCTTATACTTGTCGATCAGAGGATGCTCCGGTGATACCACCATATAGGTTGCGCCGAACAGGGTATCAGGACGGGTGGTATAAACGCGAAGTTTCTCCGCCTTTCCGGTCAGGGCAAAATCAACCTCCGCCCCTTGGGATTTCCCGATCCAGTTCTTCTGAGATACCTTTACCCGTTCAATATAGTCCACAGTATCGAGACCTTCAATGAGCTTATCTGCATACTCGGTGATCTTTAACATCCACTGGCTCTTGACCTTGCGGACCACCTCGGAACCGCAGCGCTCACAGACGCCGTTTACGACCTCCTCGTTGGCAAGGCCAACCTTACAGGAGGTGCACCAGTTGATGGGCATCTCGGACTTATAGGCAAGTCCTGCCTTAAAAAGCTTTAAAAATATCCACTGGGTCCACTTATAGTATTCGGGATCGGTAGTGTTCACTTCCCTCTCCCAGTCAAAGGAATAGCCCAGAGCGTGAAGCTGTCCTTTAAAGCGCTCCACATTGTTCTTTGTGACGATTCTGGGGTGGATATGGTTCTTGATGGCATAATTCTCCGTGGGAAGGCCAAATGCATCCCAGCCCATGGGATACAGCACGTTATAGCCCTGCATCCTGCGCTTTCTTGCCACGATATCCAGCGCTGTATAAGGCCTTGGATGGCCCACGTGAAGGCCCTGCCCCGAAGGGTACGGGAACTCCACCAAAGCGTAATACTTGGGTTTGGAATAGTCATCCGAGGTCCGGAAGGCCTTCTCCTCGTCCCAAATGTCCTGCCATTTCTTCTCCACCTCATGGTGGTTGTAAGGTACTGCCATGATCATTCTCCTCTCTTCTGCGCCGTCTTCATGCTGCCCCTGCGCTGCAGCGCGTCCTCGCAGGATCAAACCTTTCGCTGCAAGGGCCCATGCCTGACTCCCCGCATACGAAAAAAAGATAAGCCCTCTCGTCACTTAGAGACGAAAGGGCTTTACATTCCGTGGTACCACTCTACTTCACAGTCGGACAAATCTATTTTCCGATTGTGCACTTTTTGCTCTTTAACGGGAGCCACACCGCCTGCGACTACTCAGTGAAACACCATGCCATGCATTCCTCTCGAAGAACGCTGCCCTTGCGTTCTTCTATGTGAAACATAGTGTTTCTTAGGCGGCGTCCTTTGACGCCTTAGAAACACTTTTCACGTTTTTCACCGCAGGAACTCAGGAGCCAGTTCATAGCCTTACGCTGCTGTCTCACACCTGCCGACAGCTCTCTGAACAGCTTGGCGCTACTACTATTCTCCGTCTTTGTTTTTATTACTATTTTCAAACTTAACTTATTTTATCTATTTTAAAATATTCTGTCAAGGGTAAATTTCAGATAATTCAATTGAACTAATACAATTGTAGAACCTCAATATTTCAAAAAAATTACCTCACATTAAGTATTGTTATACATCTTATTGCTATTGCAAATCCAGTATGATATTATTTTATCGTTGTCACGACTCCAATCCGACACGGAATGGAGGTGATATCCTTGACACTTACTATATCATTTTTAATCTCCACCCTGCCAGGTGTGGTCAGTTACTACATATGCAAGTGATTAGACGGAGATGATTGTGACAACTAACCCAAAGCGGAGACTCAACCGTATACAATAGAAAGCATGCTCCGCGAACTTCCTATTGTCATAAATTGAACAGAATCCCCAGCAGATAACACCTGCTGGGGGTTCGTTTATCCTTGACACTATATCATTTTGTACTTCTACTGTACCACATCCATCACAGATATCATGCCAATTTTTTATTCCTCTCCGCTGTTCTCAGCCACCTTAGCAGCCCTCTCGGCCACTTCTTTCTCCTGTACATCGGAGGGTGCCTGCTCATAGCGTGCAAACTCATAAGCATACTCGCCTCTGCCTCCGGTCATGGACCGCAGATCCGTGCAGTAGCCGTAAAGACTGCTCATGGGAATATCTGCCTCGATGATCTGCTTGCCGCCTGCGGTGGGATTCATCCCCAGCACACGGCCTCTGCGCTTGTTCAGATCGCCCATAACGTCGCCGGTATAGGCATCGGGCACAGTGACCTTCAGGGAAGCGATGGGCTCCAAGAGCACGGGCTGTGCCTCCATGAAGCCTTTCTTGAATGCCTGGATGGTGGCCATCTTAAATGCCTGCTCGGAGGAATCCACAGGGTGATAGGAACCGTCGTAGAGCACCGCCTTCACACCAACCACGGGGTATGCCGCCATGGGGCCTCTCAGCACTGACTCCTGCAGACCCTTCTCCACTGCGGGATAGTAATTCTTTGGCACTGCTCCGCCCACAACCTCCTGCTCGAACACATAGGCCTGCTCCAGATCGTTGGAGGGACTGAAGCGCATCTTTACATGACCGTACTGGCCGTGACCGCCGGACTGTTTCTTATACTTGTATTCCACATCGGACTGCTTTCTGATGGTCTCACGGTAAGCAATCTTGGGTCTGTCAAGCTCCACCTCTACCTTGTATTCGTTCAGGAGCCTGCTGACCACGATCTCCAGGTGCTGGTCGCCCATACCGTAGAGCAGCATCTGGCGGTTATCGGAATCATTCACCATCTTGATGGTCAGATCCTCGTGGGTGATCTTCTGCAGCGCCTGGGATATCTTATCCACATCCCCCTTATTCTTGGGCTTATAGCGCATGTAGGTATAAGGTGTGGACACCTCAAATTTGCCGAATTTGATAGTGGTTGCCTTGGTGGAAAGGCTGTCGCCAGTGCGGGCGCCCGTCAGCTTTGCTAGTGCGCCGATGTCACCTGCATGCAGCTCCGGTACCTCCATGGGCTTGTTGCCCTGCAGCACATACAGTTTTCCGATCTTCTCCTCAATGTCCTTATCCACGTTGTAGATCAGGTCATCCGACTTCAGCACGCCGGAATTCACCTTGATCAGGGAATACTTACCAATGAAGGGATCCACGATGGTCTTCCATATGTATGCGGATTTCGCCTTTGCAAAATCATAGTCTGCGTTATAAATTTCGTTGGTCTTCATGTTGATGCCGGCCACCTGGCGGTTCTCAGGGCTGGGCATATATTTCACAATGTCGTCAAGCAGGGTATAAATGCCCTGGCAGAGGGTGTTGGAGCCCATGGTCATAGGGAAGATGCTGCAATCGCAGACGTTGGTTCGCAGCGCTGCCCTGATCTCAGCCTCAGAGAAGGTCTCCCCGCCGAAATATCGCTCCATCATCTCCTCGCTGGTCTCCGCCACTGCTTCCATCAGCGTATCGCGGCAGATCTGCAGGTTTGCCTTATTGTATTCGGGCACTTCGCAAGGGACAACATCCTTGCCCTGCCAACGGTTACCGGACTCAGTGACAACATTCACATAACCCACAAATTTCTCGTTCTCGCGGATGGGAAGGTTAAAGGGCGCCATCTTCTTGCCATAGCTTTCTGTCATATCCTCCACTACCTGTCGGAAGGATGCATTGTCCACATCCATGTTGGACACATAGACAAAGCGGGGCAGCTTATATTTCTCACAGAGCTCCCATGCCTTCTGGGTTCCCACTTCAATGCCGGACTTGCCGTTCACCACGATGATAGCCGCACCGGCCGCACTGACAGCCTCCTCGACCTCGCCTACAAAGTCAAAGTAACCGGGGGTATCCAGAATATTGATCTTATATCCTTCCCACTCAATGGGGATCACTGAGGTATTAATGGAAAACTGGCGCTTCTGCTCCTCCTTGCCGTAGTCGCTCAAGGTATTGCCGTCAGCGACTTTTCCCATTCTGGAGGTGATGCCGGACAGGTAAGCCATGGCCTCCACCAGGCTGGTCTTTCCGCTGCCGCCATGGCCCAGAAGTACCACGTTGCGAATCTTGTCAGTTGTGTAAACTTTCATATGAGATTCCTCCGATTGATGAAATTTTGGGTATATTGTCATATCCGGTGTCGGACTTCTCAATTGCCCATATGGATATTTTACTAAATTATTTGGTGTTTTACAAGATATTTCTTGCAATTTCACTAATTCCGGAGTATTATTCAAACTTATTTATGTATCTCTGCAAGTGACAGTCACAGGAGACAAGGGCGTCCCCGCAACCGGCTGCCGTCACTCGCAGTATCCTACCGCCTCATATCGGATACGCAAACTCCCCTCTTGCTTTTCGCACTTTAAAGTGATATAGTGTGTAAGAAGTCTTCTTCCCACATTATATAGAAAGCGAAGTACAAACCTATGTCCCAACTAACCTGCGGCTTTATAGGCCTCGGCCTGATCGGCGGCTCCATTGCCAAAGCCCTGAAAGCCTCTAACACAAACATCAAGATCATAGCTTATGACATAAATCAGGAAGCCTTGGCTCTTGCACAAAAAGAAGGGATTGCAGATGTGACCACAGAGAGGATCGACGCTAACTTCTCCCTCTGCGATTATCTCTTCCTCTGCGCCCCCGTTCAGAAAAATGACCAAAACCTTGAAGCAGTGAAAAAAGTCCTGCCCAAGGACTGCATCCTGACGGACGTGGGCAGCGTAAAAACCACGATCCATGAAGCCGTAGCCCAGGCCGGACTGGAACACTGCTTTATCGGCGGCCATCCCATGGCTGGCAGCGAGCGGGTGGGCTATGTCAATTCCAAAGCAGAACTGCTGGAAAACGCTTATTATATCCTGACTCCAACCGCTTCCGTCCCTGCCGATAAAGTGGAACGTTTTCGCCAGCTTGTAGATAACATGGGCGCCATTCCACTGATACTGGAGCCTGACCAGCATGACTATGTGACAGCGGCCATCAGCCATCTGCCCCATGTGGTGGCGGCCTCCCTGGTAAACCTGATAGAGAACAGCGACTCTGATGAGGGCATCATGCGCATGGTAGCTGCGGGCGGCTTCAAAGACATCACCAGGATTGCCTCCTCTTCTGCGGTCATGTGGCAGCAGATCTGTCTGACTAACAGGAAAAATATTTCATCATTACTCTCCCGCTATATTCAGGCGTTGACGGATTTTCAGTCCGCTATCGACAATCAGGACAGCGACGGTTTGTACCAGCGTTTTGACAACGCCAGGATCTACCGGGATTCCTTCGCGAATGCCTCCAGCGGTCCCATCAAACGCTCCTTCAGCATCAGCGTTGATATCGCCGACCGGGCCGGAGCCCTGGCTCACATCGTCACGCTGCTGGCGGAACAGAACTTAAGCATCAAGAATATTGCCATCTCCCACAACCGGGAGTCCGAGGACGGTGTACTTCGGATAGAATTCTATCAGGAGAACTCCATGATAAGGGGTGTAGAGCTCTTAACGGAAGCCGGCTATAATGTCCATATCCGCTATTAAATACCTGCTGTTAATATTCGCTATAAACAAGAGTTAATTAAAAAGCCGAAGGATGTTTCATTTTTAAACACCACTCCGGCTTTCTTTTTTCTCATCTGTGTTTTTTTCATGTCTGTGCTTTCTTCTTATCCATATCCTTCCCACGATCACACACAACAGAAGCCCAAAGGCCCCTCCGCAAGTATCAAGACATACATCCGCGAAGCTACACCATCGGCCGGGGACAAAAAGCTGATGGAATTCATCCAGGGCTCCCGATACAAAGACCCAGATCACGGTCAACAGGTACAACCCCTTCCCCCGCTTCATCCACTGGCTCCAGATCAGGAACACCAGAATTCCCACACACATGTACTCCCCAAAGTGGGCAAGCTTCCTGATCGGATGCTCAAAGTAAAGGGTCAGCTCTTCCACAAACTGCTGGCTCCATCGACCTCCTGCCAGCGAGTTCAACAATTCCGCGGCGCATTCCGATATCCTCATGCTCAAGGACCCGGACTGCTCCGCATCCTGGGCTGAAAACCCAAAAATGACCACATAAAGCGCCAGCAGCAAAACAGCTGCCGGTACCGTGATCAGGATTTTCTTTTGAATTCCGTGATCAATCCTGGCTTTCATTGACCGTCTGATATATCTCGATTCTGCTCAGATCCACCTCCGGCATACCGATGAACAGCGCGCCATAGATATATTTGTCACCGATCAGTTCAATCCTGACAATCTGCATGAAGGCGTGAAGCACTTCTTTGGTCCAGATTGGCATATAGGATTCATATACCTCTCCAATCTGCAGCGCTTCATCACAGGAAAAACCGATTCCTGTCTTGGACACATTCAGAATGTTTATGGTAACCTCGCTGCCACGCATATTGCCACCCAGTTTTTTTATTGTCAGTGTGGATGGCATGGATGTACGCTTGCTTCTTCTTCTTTCTGATGCCACTTGTAATACTCCCCTTTCTCTCCATATTACATAGTTATGTATCTCTATTACCCTATTGCTGTTTCTTATATCGGTTTCTCTATATCTGTTTCTTAATTTTTGTTTCCTGATTTTTGTTTCTTAATTTTTGTTTCTCTATTGCTCTCTGGTTTGCTCTGTATTTCTTTTCAGGAAGTGCCATCTCGTTAAGAGATAAACATTGCGTCCCCAAAACTGAAAAACCGATACCTCTCCTTCACCGCCTCCGCGTAAGCGTTCAGCACATGCTCCCTTCCCGCAAGCGCCGACACCAGCATGACCAGTGTGGACTCCGGCAGGTGGAAATTGGTGATCAGGGCATCCAGCACCTTAAATTGATAACCGGGATAGATAAAGATTTCCGTATCTCCGCTCCCGGAACGTACCCTGCCCTTCTCGTCCGCGGCGCTCTCCAGCGTCCTGCAGGCCGTGGTTCCCACACAGATGACCCTGCCTCCCGCCGCCTTTGTATCATTAATCTTTTCAGCAGCTTCATCCGACACCTGGTAAAACTCAGAATGCATATGGTGGTCCAGCACATTTTCCTCCTTTACCGGCCGGAAAGTACCAAGGCCCACATGGAGGGTTACAAAAACTACCTGAACCCCCTTCTTCTCTATGCGCTCCAGCAGTTCCTTTGTAAAATGCAGACCCGCCGTGGGCGCAGCCGCTGATCCCTCATACCTTGCATAGACAGTCTGATAACGGCTGTTATCCTGCAGCTTATGGGTGATATAGGGCGGCAGGGGCATCTCTCCCAGTCTGTCCAATATCTCCTCAAAAATCCCCTCATACTCGAAACGGACCAGCCGGTTTCCCTCTTCCACAGTCTCCAGAACCTCCGCCTTCAGAAGCCCCTCCCCAAAGGAAAGTCTGGCTCCGGGCCTGCATTTCTTTCCAGGCTTCACCAACGTTTCCCATACATCATCTTTCCTACGCTTTAACAGAAGAACCTCCACATGACCGCCTGTATCTTCCTTCACTCCCAGAAGACGTGCCGGTATCACCTTAGTGTCATTTAATACCAGACAGTCGCCGGGCTTTAAATAATCCTCTATCTCCCGGAATCTATGATGGGACACTGCCCCGGTCCCCTTATCCAGCACAAGCAGTCTGGAGGAGGATCGGTCTTCCAAAGGATCTTGAGCGATCAGTTCCTTTGGAAGATCAAAGTAAAAATCCGATTTCTTCAGCATCACAGGGCTGCCCCTTCCACAAAGGCCATGTAGCCCCGATATGCCTCATAGACATCCGCCTTGCTGGTGGCCTCCCAGGGAGCGTGCATGTTCAGCACCCCGACGCCGCTGTCTATGACATTCATGCCGTATAAGGCCAGGATATAAGCGATGGTGCCGCCACCGCCAACATCCACCTTACCAAGTTCCGCGGTCTGGTAATTTATCTTTTTCTCGTCCAGCACCTGGCGAAGGTGCGCCAGATACTCAGCGTTTGCATCGTTGGAACCGCTCTTTCCCCTAGAGCCGGTGAACTTGTTGAATACCATGCCGCTGCCCAGGAAACAAGCGTTTTTCTTTTCAAAGCTGGATGCATAGCTGGGGTCAAAACCGGCACTCACATCCGAGGAAAGCATACAGCTGTGAGCCAGACATCTGCGCAGATTCAGTTCACTGTAGTCACCGCAAAGGTTCATCAGCTCCGCAACCGCATTCTCAAAGAACCGGGACTGCATACCCGTTGCGCCCACGGACCCAATCTCTTCTTTGTCCACCAGAATGCAGCAGATCGTGCGATCCGCCGCCTTTACATCCAGCATTGCACGCATGGAGGTAAAGGCGCAGACTCTGTCATCCTGACCGTATGCCAGGATCATGCTGCGGTCAAAGCCAGCCTCTCTGGCTTTTCCTGCCGGAACAATTTCAAGTTCTGCAGAGATGAAATCTTCCTCCTCCACACCGTAAGTGTTTTTCAGGATTTCCAGCACGCCTGCCTTCACGCCCTCCTTGGCCTGATTCTTTTCATCCTCGCTTTCGTCCTTCTTTTCTTTCTTTTTATCAATAACAAGTGGTTTGTTTCCCACGATCAGGTCCAAAGCCTCACCCTCGATGACCTTTGCCGCCTTCTTTTCCAGCTGCTCCCCTGCCAGATGGATCAACAGGTCGGAGACAAAGAAAACAGGATCATCTTCGCTCTCACCGATATTGATCTCAACGGTGGTGCCGTCCTTCTTCACGATAACGCCGTGAATGGCCAGGGGAATTGTCACCCACTGATACTTTTTCACGCCGCCGTAATAATGGGTGTCAAGATAAGCGAAGCCGCCGTCCTCATAAAGGGGATTCTGCTTCACATCCAGCCTGGGGCTGTCGATGTGGGCCCCCAGGATGTTCATTCCCTCTGTCAGGGGTTTTGAGCCGATCTGGAACATGGCGATGGACTTGTTCATCCAGACGCTGTAAACCTTATCGCCCTTCTTTAAGGTCTTACCAGCCTTGACCAGGCTCTCCAGCTCCTGATAACCCTCCCCTTCAATAGTATTTACGATGGTGTCAATACACTCCCGCTCCGTTTTTCCGTTGTCCAGGAATTCTCTGTACTCCTGGTTCAGCTTTTCAAGCTCCTTCAGCTGCTTTGCGCTGTAATTTTTCCAGATATTTTCCTTTTCCATCTTATCATCAACCCTTTCCTATTTCTTTTCTTAAACTTCCCTATTTCTTAAACTTCCCCACTTCTTAAACTTTCCTATTTCTTAAACTAGCTTTAAATCAATTCTGCAAAATGCGGAATTCGTATATTTATTTGTTCCTCAGTTCACCGCCCAAATCCTTTGCGAGCTGCTTAATGACGGAATTTGCGCATGTCTCGATCTCCTCGGATTTCAGCGTCTTTTCCGCTGATCCAATGGTCAGTCTTACCATAACGGACTTTTTGCCTTCCGGAATCTGCGCGCCCTTATACTCATCCACAAAATGAGCATCCTGCAGGAAGCTTTCGTTGTTCTTCTTTTTCAAAATAACCTTGCGAATTTCCTCCCACTTTGTATTCGCATCGAAAAGCACGGAAATATCATAGTCAATCATGGGATATTCCGCCATATGCACAAAGCTGTTGGTACGGGAGCGCAAAGGCTTCAGCGCATCCACATCCAGTTCAAAGAACACCACTGCCAGCTTTTTCATGCCTGCAGCGATGGATGCCTTCTTGGAAAGCAGCGCCAGATTGCCGACTCTTTCCCCTTCCAGACAGACATTCAGCCATACCGTGTCATCCGCCCATACAGGTTTTTCGTCACGGGTAAACTGAAGCTCCTCCATGTGTGTCATACGCGGCATATTTTCCAGGATTCCCTTTGCCCGACGGAACAGTCCCGCCACATCTGAATCATCACCTGCAACAGCACCGGCAATGTTGCGACGCTGAAGAGGCAGCTTCTCTCTTTCATCATATACAGAATCGCAGCTTTCATTCATAAAGATCTGCGCTTCCTCAAAGATTGAAAACTCGTTAAAATAACGCTCGTTTTTTACCGCTGCATGGCACAGATTGGGCAAAAGCGAAGAACGGATATAACCCTCGTTGGGGGCGGGAGGATTTGCCAGCCTTAAAATTCCATCCGTATTCTGCAAGATGGCGTTTACAAACTCGTCATTCATCCACGGATAGGTGAACACCTCCTGCATACCGCAGCGAAATGCCAGATATTCCTTGATCCTGCGCACGAGATCCACGTCAAGCTGATTGATGGCTCCCTCGAAGCTGGTGACGATGGGTGTGGGCTCAAAGTTCTCGTAGCCATACATCCTCGCCACTTCCTCCATGATATCCGCCTTGATGGCCACATCACCCGTTGCGCGCCAGGAAGGTACAACAATGTGCATGGCTGTCCCCGAAAAGCTCACTTCAAATCCAAGAAGGCCAAGCTTCCTGGCAATCTCTTCGTTGGGTATGCTCTTACCCAGCCTACGGCTCAGCCAGTCCAGCTCCACATCCAGCTCTTTCTTTTCCTGCTTGCGGGGATAGCTATCCGAAAAGGCTGTCACCTTCATATCGGGATATAAATCCTTGAAAAGCTGCATTGACATAGACAGCGCAAGATCGCACCGTTCAGGATCAATCGCTTTCTCGTAACGGGAAGAGGCCTCGGTACGGTTTTCGTAGCGCAGTGCGGTGCGCCGTATGCCGGTAGCTTCAAAATTCGCCACCTCCAGAATTGCTCTCTGGGTAGTAGGCAGAATGGAATCCTTTGCCCCTCCCATGACCCCCGCAAGGGCTACAGCGCCCTCGCTGTCGGCTATGACCAGATCATCGGCACTAAGCTTGAGATTCTTATCATTTAAGAGCAGAAGTTCCTCTCCCTCTGTGGCACGGCGGACCCAAACGCCATCGGAAATGTTATCGGCATCAAAAGCGTGAGTAGGCTGTCCCACCGCCAGCATGACATAATTAGTCACATCCACCAGCGCGTTGATAGGCCGCAGCCCAACACGCCAGAGACGGCTCTGGATGAGAAACGGCGATGGCTTTACACCGATCCCCTCCATCTGTACGCCAATATAGCGGGGACACCGTTCAGAATCCTCGATGGAAATGGGGAATGCTGCAGAGGTGTCAGCCACAAAGGGCTCAAACGTACAAAGGGGCAGATCATAAAGGGCGGAAATTTCCCGTGCAATGCCGTAGTGTCCCCAGAGATCGGGGCGGTTCGTCATGGACTTATTATCAATCTCAAGAATCACATCATTCAGATCCAATGCTTCTGCAAGAGGTGTACCTGCCGGAAAATCCAGATTGCTGACATCCATGATCTCAGCTTCCTCATGAGCCGGGAACAGATCAGCCAGCCCCACCTCCACGGATGCGCAGATCATACCAAAACTGGCTACACCACGCAGCTTGGCATTTTTAATTTCTACCGGCTCTCCTTCTCCGTGCCAGCGCACGTACGATCCGGGGCATGCCACCACAACCTTCATTCCTGCAGCCAGATTGGAACCGCCGCAGACAATGTCATGAATTTCTCCATCCGCTATATCCACTTTACAGATGCGAAGCTTATCCGCATTGGGGTGAGCCAGAACTTCTTTGATCTCACCTACCACAATGCCGTCAAACTGACGGGCCAGCTCGGTAACATTCTCCACCTCCACGGTGGACATGGTAAGGTCAAATGCCAGCTGCTTCAGATCCATATCCTCCGGAAGCTTCACATAATCCTTCAACCAATTGAGAGATACTTTCATTTTCGTTTCCTCCTAATGGAATTGTTCCAAAAAGCGTAAATCTGCACTGTGGAAGAGGCGAACATCATCCACGCCATAACGCATCATAACCAGTCTATCCAATCCAATATTCACATAGAATCCGGTGAATTCATCCGGGTCCAGGCCAGCCGCACGCAGCACATTGGGGTGGGGTGTGCCGCCGGGCATGATCTCAATCCATCCCACATGCTTGCACACGCTGCAGCCCTTACCGCCGCACACGAGGCATCCCATGTCAATCTCAAATCCCGGCTCCACGAAGGGAAAGAAACCAGCTCTCATGCGCACGGGCACATCTCTCCCAAACACCTTGGACAGGATGCTCTTGATCATAACCTTACCCGCAGTAAAGGTAAAGTCACGGTCCACGATAAGCGCTTCGTATTGGAAGAATGCGCGCTCATGGCGGGCATCCGTGGTCTCGTTACGGTAAACTCTGCCCGGATAGACGAAGCGGTAGGGTGGCTTGTGGGTCTGTAAATAGCGCACGCTCCCGCCGGTCAGATGGGGCCGCAGACAGATTTTTTCCGATGCATCTCCCGTATCGTGCCCTTCCAGCCAATAGGTATCCATGCTTTCTCTGGCCGGGTGATTGGGAGGGAAATTCAGCTTGTCAAAGGCATAAAGCTCACTGGTGATGTCATCCTCCTGAAAGATTTCAAAACCCATGGAGCGGAAGGCATCATCCAGGTCATAGCGCATCTGCGTAATCGGATGCAGGCCGCCCATCAGGGGCCTGGTTCCGGGGATCGTATAGTCAAAATCCGGAGAAATCTCTGATGCCTTCAGCTTTAACTCTTCCCGGCGGGCATCAATCAGCTCCGTCAGCTTTGTTTTGGCTTCATTGACAACACGTCCCATCTCAGGGCGCAGTTCGGCTGCTATCTTTGGAATCTCCTTGAGAAGCTCCGTCAGAGATCCCTGCTTGCCAAGAATGGAAACCTTTACTTCCTGAAGTTCGGTTTCATTTTTTGTGCTGAGTATTTTCGCTTTACCCTCAGCCAGCAGTTTTTCCAGCTTTTCTTTCATGTGTTACCTCTTTCTTTTTCTATTTTCTATTTTCTTTTTTCTCTTTCTATCTTCTTTTTCTGTTTTCTTTTACAATTTTATATTTTTAATTTTTATTTTGTTTTGTTCCTATCCACCTTGCTTGTTATGACTTCTTAACCAATAAAAATTATAAAATCCCCCGCAATCCTACGACTGCGAGGGACGAATCTACTCCGCGGTACCACCCTGCTTCCCACTGCCGTATTTGGCAACAGGCTCTCATTTGGCGCGTAACGGGCGCCGGCGTTCTCCGCTACTGTTTTGTAAACCATCGTTTCACGGAGACGGCTCCGGTGGGAATTTCAAGCAATCATCTGAACCTGAAGAGGCTTGCAGCCGGTGACCTCCTCTCTCTGGCGGAAAATGAATCTCTACTGTACACCATCAATGCCTTTGTTTCTTACTAATTTCTTATCTTACCGATTCCCATGATAAATGTCAAGAAAAATTTAAAACTCCCTACACAGGACACTTGTCATCTTCCTGAATAGGGAGTTTTTATCTACTGTTCATCCAGATACAGCTGCACCCTGTTGTTGATAACCCTGGCTACTTCCTCCGCGCTTTTCGACCCATTCCAAAAGCCTTCCGTC
>JAFLRN010000043.1 GCA_022511385.1 Acetatifactor sp. | reverse complement strand
ATAACTTTAAATTATCCGTTATACAGTTATATGGAACAATCTATTTCCTTGCGATACAAGTGATACGTTGTCTGCTAAAAGGATGCCTTGAAACGCCTGCTTTGACATTTACTACAGAAGCAGCTGGCAAGAGGTAAAACGAAAGCTCAGGAGCTGTTTAGAAAAACACAATTACTTAGACTCAGTGCGGAATAGTAGAAATGTAGTCATGAACTAAAAGTTCGTAGGAAATACAGGCAGAAAAATTATTGACAAACATAAACTATAAGTATATAATCAAAATATCAAGAGTAATCTATGAAGGGTGCATTCCGCACATTCAAGGCATGATCTGCCATTTTACTCAAGAGCAAATAAAAGTGGCAGTGGCGCCGGATGTGTGGTGTATTCAGGTTCATTTCAGGTTCCTCTGCCCTGCAGAAGGAGGAACTGATATGGGTAAGATCAGTAACACAGTAAACTATTACTTCAGCGACAACAAGAGATTTGCCGACCTGTTCAACGCCGTGTTTTTTCAGGGGAAGGCAGTGGTGGAACCGGAATTACTGTCGGAAGGCTCGGAGATCTATCACCAGCCGGAGATGAGGAATGCAAAGACCGAACAATCCGGAGAGCGAACAGAGCGTATCCGCGATGTGTGCAAGAAAATGCGGACCGGCGGCGTGCTGCGTATTCTGGCATTGGAAAACCAGGAGCTGGTGGATTACGCCATGCCCTTCCGATGCATGCAGTACGACACAATGGAGTATGGAAAGCAGCTGGATGAGATTCGCAGGAGGAATGAAAGGGAAGGATGCCTGGACACGAGAGCTGAGATATTCAGCGGCTTATTAAAAGAAGACAGGCTGGAGCCGGTATATACGCTGTGCCTGTATCATGGGGAGGATAAATGGGATGGTCCCAGAACGCTGGGGGACATGGTGAGCTTTGAGGGGGAGGAGGATGTCTTTCGGACAATTTTTAACGATTACCCCCTGCGGCTGTATTGCCTGAACGAGGCTGACAATCTGGAAATGTTCCACACGGAGGTCAGGCAGTTGTTTTGTGCGCTGCAATACCGAAAAGACCGAGCAGGCCTGCGCAGACTCCTGGAGAGCGACCCAGTATACCGTCATCTGGACAGGGACACGCTGGAGGCGCTGGCGGTGCTATTGAAATTGCCGGCGGTGTGGGAGAGAAAGGACAGGATCATGAACAAAAAGGACGACAGGGAGGAATATGATATGTGCCAGGCAGTGAGAGAATGGGCAGAAGAGGAAAGACAGATAGGTAAGAAAGAAGGACGCAAAGTGGGCCGGAAAGAAGGCAGAAAAGAGGGCAGGGAAGAAATCAGGGCAGCTATTGTAAGAAATCTGATCCGTCGGGGTGATACCGACGAAGCCATCATGCAGATAGCAGAATGCAGCAGGGAGTACCTTGCCAGTATCAGGAAGGAAATGTAAATGAAATAATTTAAATTCCAAACAAATATTTTACAAAAATTTTGATTGAATTAGTCGATATATGGGAGTACAATAATAGCACAAATAAATTCAATCAGGAG
Source organism: Acetatifactor sp. (assembly GCA_022511385.1). Lineage (GTDB taxonomy): Bacteria > Bacillota > Clostridia > Lachnospirales > Lachnospiraceae > Acetatifactor. The sequence goes on along the minus strand of JAFLRN010000043.1, from coordinate 21,055 downwards.
GTTTGATATGGGTAAGTTCGTAATCAAAGAGACAAAGACCGGCGTAAAGTTTGACCTGAAGGCTTCCAATGGGGAAGTGATCGCTACTTCTGAGGTATATAGCAGCGAAGATGCCTGCAAAAAGGGCATTGCCAGCGTTCAGAAGAATGCTCCTGTGGCAGCGGTTGAGAATCAGACTGTAGAGGGTTATGCAACGGAGAAGAATCCGAAGTTTGAGATTTATACCGACAAGGCAGGAGAGTTCCGTTTCAGACTGAAGGCTACAAACGGCCAGATCATCGCGGTGGGCGAGGGCTACAAAGCGCTTGCAGGCTGCAAGAATGGCATTGAATCCGTGAAAAAGAACGCTCCGGATGCAAGCATTGTGAAGGAATAAGCAGGATCTGAAAAGGGTATAATATTTTGATGCTGTAGAAAGGTGTGGATATCAAATGAATATTGCAGAACAGATTAACGCAGAGGTAGAGAAGATTACTAAGAATAAGGAACTTGTGGAGGCGTTTAAGAAGGATCCCATTAAGACTGTGGAGCAGACTCTTGGAAAAGCTCTGCCTGATGAAGAACTAAAGAAGATCGTGGACGGCGTGAAGGCAAAGATTAATTTTGATGAAAAGGCTTCCGGTGTTGTGGATTCTATCAAGAAGCTGTTCTAGTTTGGATTTATCCCAAAGAGAGACTGGAAAAGCCAGACGGCAATGTAGTTTTTTCATTGCACCGTCTGGCTTTTTTATCACTATCTTAGCTGTTCATAATGCAATCCGAGTGAAGACGAAAAGAAATCAGTAGGAATCAGTATTTCAAGCCGGTCACCTGACATACTTCTCCAGTGTTGCTCTGACAGCTCCGGCTCCGCTGGACATCTCCGCAAAGTATTTTTTCACCAGTTCTGCCATTCCAAGCTTCACCAGATCAACGCCAAACACCTTCTCATTGCCAAGCAGCTGATCTAATCCGGATAGGTCCTTGGCCGTTTCACTCAATTCATAATCAGCCACATAAGCGCTTGCTTCCTCCAGCAATGGATCCGAGCTGGGAGTAAATACATTGCCAGTATCATCAACTGCCATCAGATACCTGAGCCACCCGGCGAACACCAGAGGGATCAGCTTCAGATCGTCAATGTTTCGTTCAGGATCCCTGTCATAGGCTTTGATGGTCTCCCCAAAACGGATGGGCAGCTTCTGGGAGGTATCAGTAGCAATCCTTTGAGGCGTGTCTGGCATAAAAGGATTGGGAATGCGCACATTCACTACCTGGTCGATAAACTCTTTCGGATCCAGAATTCCGGGATTCACTACTACGGGAAGTCCCTCTTCATATCCGATGATCTCTACCAGCCTCTTAAGCTGAGGATCTTTCATCTCCGCAGAAATCAGCTCATATCCCAGCAGGCAGCCGAAGACCGCCAGAGCGGTATGCAGTGGATTCAGACAGGTGCAAACCTTCATTTTCTCCACCTTGTCCACCGTCTCCCGGTCCGTGAAAATAATGCCGCCCTGCTCCAGAGGGGGCCTGCCGTTGGGGAAAGCGTCCTCAATCACCAGGTATTCGCATTCTTCAGCGTTGACAAAAGGCGCAATATAAGTATTTCTGGAAGTGATCACCGGTTCCAGTTCCTCAATGCCGTCGGCGGCCAGCATAGCCTCCACCTTGGCATCGGGTCTGGGGGTGATCTTATCGATCATGCTCCAGGGGAAGGAAACCTTTGCGCTATCTTGCACATAGGAAAGAAACGCCTCATCCGCCAGACCGCGGCTGCACCAAGCCTCCGCAAAGGCCAGTACCGCAGCTTTTAATTTATCGCCATTGTGGGAGCAGTTGTCCATGCTGACCATGGCGATAGGCAGCTGACCCTGTAAGAACCTGTGATATAAAAGGGACACCAGCTTGCCAAGATAGCTGTCAGGTGCCTCAGGTCCCTTATCAAAATCAGCAGCCACAGAAGGCAGTGTTACACCCTTTGCATCAGTCACCGCATAACCTTTTTCCGTGATGGTGAAACTTGCCATCTGGAGAGAGGGATTCGCAAATATTTCCTTGAGCCGGGAGTATTCCGCTTCATTGGAACTGTCCAATATAATGGACTCCATGATGCTGCCCACCACGGTCTTTTCCACAGTGTTGTCAGCCTTCAGCGTGGCCAGAATAGTCAGATCGTCGTGGGGACGGCTGCTCTTTTCTATAATCTCGTAATCATAGCCCTCAGCAGCAATCAGGCCTACATCCATGACACCACGGTTTAAGAGCTGTTGCATCACATTGGCCTGGAAGGCCTTGAAAATATTCCCTGCTCCAAAATGGATCCAGATAGGCTGTGCCAGGGTATTGGCACGGACCTTTTCGTAGTCAAAGGTTGGGAGTTGGTAACCGGCAGCCATGAACAAGGCTTTGTCGGTTTCCAGTCCTGCTCTTGTCAGTTTCATATTTACCTCATTTCTGCGCTATATTTGCGCTCTTGCATTATTCCAGCACTTTCTGCTTCTCCCATACCGCTAAGTATGAAATATGCTTGATTCCCGTGAGCAATGAGCCAAGTATGGGGATTCGCGCACATATTTGGCGAATGCCGCGAGGATCAAATACCTTGTCAGCTTGCTGCAAGGTATTTGATTGATGTAAAATGAGTTATGCGCGCTTATGCTGCTTGTCAATGGCTTCCCAGAGGCCGTTCAGATAGGTTGCACCCAGTGCCCTGTCGTAAAGTCCGTAGCCGGGCATTGCAACCTCGTCCCAGATCATTCGTCCGTGGTCGGGGCGGATGGGGCCGGTAAAGCCGATATCATACAGCGCCAGCATGATCTCGTACATGTCGAAGGTGCCGTCGCTGGACAGATGAGCCGACTCCTCAAAGTCGGTGGGAGAGTTGAACTTCAGGTTCCGCACATGAGCGAAGTGGATTCTGCCCTTCAGGGAGCGGATCATGTCAGGAAGATCATTCTCCAGGTTGGTGCCGTAGGAGCCGGAGCAGAAGGTGACGCCGTTGTGTGGATTGTCCACCATCTTCATCATGCGGAGGATGTTTTCCTTGTTGATGATGATACGGGGCAGTCCAAATACGCTCCAGGCGGGGTCGTCGGGATGGATGGCCATGTTGATGTCATATTTATCGCACACCGGCATGATGCGCTCCAGGAAATATTTCAGGTTGGCGAAAAGCTTCTCGTCATCCACATCCTTGTACATTTCGAAGAGCTCTTTGATGTGGGCCATGCGCTCGGGCTCCCAGCCAGGAAGGATGGCTCCGTTGGCATCCCCGCTGATGGAGGCGAACATGTCCTCCGGGTTCAGGGCATCAACTGCCTCCTGGGTATAGGCCAACACAGTGGAGCCGTCAGGGCGGATCCTTGCAAGCTCAGTTCTGGTCCAGTCGAACACGGGCATGAAATTGTAGCACACCATATGGATGCCGGCCTGGCCAAGGCGCTCCAGGGTGGTGATGTAGTTGTCGATGTATTGGTCCCTGTCAGGGGTGCCGACCTTGATGGCGTCGTGGATGTTCACGCTTTCGATGCCGGCCAGCTCAAGGCCTGCGTCCTCGATTTCCTTTTTCAGGGCGAGGATGTCTTCCATCTTCCAGGTTTCGCCGGGGGCGGTGCCATAGAGGGTGGAGATGACGCCGGTGACGCCGGGGATCTGGCGAATCTGTTTCAGGGTTACGGTGTCGTACTTGCTGCCGTACCAACGTAGGGTCATTTGCATAATTGGGTCCTCCTTAAATTATTTTATCCTTTTTTACAAAAGTGTTCCTATGATAAAAGATATTATCCAACATTCTATTGCGCAACGAGTACTACATTTGCAAACCATTCCCCTGTGCAGGGAATCAAATCGCCCTCTACGGTTTCTGCGATTCCCTCATAAATAATCTTTTCATGAATGGTCTTGAAGTACTTCTTATGGATTGCCAGAAGTTCTTTGCGAATAAACATTTTTTCGGCACCCACCATATCGTTTTCCTTTAAGAACCTTACTACACGTTGGGCACCATCTGCATTTTCATTCATGTACACAGAGGAATTAATGAGCGGTGCGCCAGCCTTTAATACTCGTGCCGCGTCTTTTATGCCATCCTCCATCAAATTCATCATATTAGTAAATCCCACGAAAGTAAAGACCATATCAATGCTGCTGGTTTCAATTGGAAGTCTGGTAGCGTCACAAGCGATATAATTCACTTTGACGCGAGGATTGATCTCTTTCAACTTAATGCGGTCGTACTTCAACACCTGAAAGCTAAGGTCTGTTGAAATAATATTCACCGGAACATTAATGTTTTTTAACAATTCCCGTAAAAGTAATCCTCTTCCGGATGCCACATCCAGCAAATAGCCCTCATCAAGTTTTCTCGCTTCCTCAACTATCCCCGCTAAGAAATCACTTTTGTTTTTTCTTTGAGTCTCTGTTTCATGGGCATCGAGTCTGCGGTCAAAATCATCATCGTTTTCTTCCTCATAATACTTACTCCAAGCATTTAAGCTCTCTTGTTCCTGCGAATTGAAATCAAGAATTCCTTCGTGCACAGAAAAAACATGACCCTTCTCACAAATGATTTTACCCTCAACGATTTCTTCGTTTTCTATTTGACTTTCTACAAGTTCAAATTTTGTTCCACAGTGTGGACAACGTAAAACCGACATAATATTTGTGTACATTTTCGCTGTTTCTCCTTATGCAAATTATCCGATTAACAACACAAATGTAAAAGAGAGGAGTGTTTTGGTTTATTGTATTGCTAATCACCTTATAGGGGTAGCCTTACTGTGCTGATAATGATATTATAGGGGAAATAAAATGCAAAAAAAGACCATATATTGCTTGAAATAGTGCAAATATTGCGGTATTCTGAGGGCGTAAGGTACTGCATGGAATCGGATTTGGGAGGGGTTATATGAAGCAGGCAGAGCGGATGGAGAACAGGATACGGCGGGTGGAAGCCTGGGACGAGAGGCAGTATATGCTGGATGAGAATTATGAGGTGTATGAGAAGGAGGGGGAGCCGGTGGGGGCAGCGTCTCTGCATTATCATAATTTCTATGAGATCATCTATGTGATGGAGGGGGAGTTTGCCTCGTTGGCGGAGGATAAGATTTATCCGCTGCACAGGGGGGATTTTCTATTGATCAACCGAAATGTGATGCATAAGTACCAGCCGGTGGAGAAGAAGCAGGTTTCCTCTAAGAGGATTATTTTGTGGATCACCGATGGGATGCTGGAGCGGCTGGGGGAGGGACAGATGGAGCTGGCGGCCTGCTTTCAGGGGGAGGCGGCCAAGGTCTGTCATTTTCCTGTTTATTATGAAGAATTGTTGCGAGGGTATTTGTTAAAGCTGGCTATGTCACAGGTTCTGGACCGGGAGCCGCCCGGGACGAAGCAGGTGATGGACAGGGGATATCTGTTATTATTTTTTTCTTATCTGAATGCTTTGTGTCGGGTGGGGGAATATTTTTCCACAGAGGAGCTTGTGGGAAATCCGCTGGTGGAGCAGGTCAGCGCCTATATTGACGGGCATATGGAGGAGTCCATTACTCTGGACAGGCTGGCGGAGCATGTCCATATGAGCAAGTATTATTTCCTGCGGAAATTCAAGGAGATGACTGGCGTCACCGTACATACCTTCCTGACAGACAAGCGTCTGATCCGGGCCTGTCAGGGGCTGCGTGAAGGAAAAAACATCACTCAGGTGTGGCAGTCCTGTGGGTTTGCGGACTATTCTTCCTTCCTGCGGAATTTTAAGGCGGCTTACGGGGTGGCGCCGGGAAGGTATCTGGATTTTTATCCGGAGGGGACTGCTCCCCGGCAGCTGGGACGCAGACCTTTGGAGAAATAAGGGTGAAGCTTTGCACTCTAAAGTTTACATTTTGCAATTACAAGTGGGTTTCATTACTGTGAAAATGAACTATAATGGATAATGTCAGGGGTGATGATGTGACAACAGGAGAAAAATTGGCATTGCTGCGCAGGCAAAGGGGGATGACCCAGGAGGAATTATCGGAGGTTTTGAATGTTTCAAGGCAGTCCGTTTCCAGGTGGGAAATGGACGTCGCTTTCCCGGAGACGGATAAACTGATCCGGCTCAGTAAGCTATTTGACTGCAGCATAGATTTTCTGCTGAAAAATGATTATCAAGTGGATCAGAAGAAAAGCACGGAACTGTCTGTCAAGGATTGCTGTAGGTTTATCCACGAGTGCGGTTATTTCTTCCTTGCAACATCGGTTGACGATCAGCCAAGACTGAGGCCATTTGGGATGATACATGCAAATGATCAGTCGCTGTTCATTGCTACGGACAAGCGCAAAAGCGTGTATACTGACCTACAAAAAAATCCAAGGGTTGAGTTGGCAAGCATTTCGTCTGATATCCGAAGATGGATTAGGATTTACGGCAGGGTGGAGGTGGAGAGTTCCCTGCAGATCAGAGAGGAAATGATGGATGTGTATTCCAATCTGAGGCAGGCGTACCGGAATGGTGACGAAATGTACCTTGTTATTTTCAGATTGCTGATTGACGATATCAGCATCGCCTGAGCCCCTGCCGGTGTTGTTGAGATAGGAGAGAAGAAACGATGAAAAAATTGAGCGCAGAAGAAAAACAATTGATGGTGGAACGTTTCGGTATGGATCAGGTCATCGCATTGGCTACCATGGAAGACGGAGTTCCCAGTGTCCGATATGTGAATGCCTATTATGAGGATGGGGCGTTTTATGTCATTACATATGGGCTGTCCAACAAAATGCGCCAGATTGGGAAAAATCCTGCAGTGGCAATTGCCGGGGATTGGTTTACCGCCCACGGGAATGGGGACAATCTCGGTTGGTTTGGAAAGAGTGAGAACAGTGGCATAGCGGAAAGGCTTAGGAAAGCCTTTACGGCATGGATTGATAACGGTCACAATAATTTTGCGGACGAGAATACCTGCATCCTTAGGATTCAGCTGACGGACGGCGTTCTTTTTCACCATGGGACAAGATATGATTTGGATTTCACGTGATCGTATTATACTGCATAACGCCAGATTCAGATTATGATGTGAATAACACTTTATGAACAACTTTAGGAAAACGAATAGGCTGCTGCTTTGGTGATTTGCTGGAGCAGCAGCTTTTCTTTTGTGATTTCATGTATGGCATCCAAGACAGGTCTTTGTACGGCATCCAAGATGGATCTTGCGCTTGACATTGACGCAGCGTCAAGTGGTAAAATGAAAAATAACGGAGGTGCACTTCATGGAAGACGTGAAAGAAACACTTTTTGACATCAACACGGTCTGCCGCATGCTGGGAACTACCTCGCGCACCCTTCGGTTTTACGAGGATAAGAAAATCATATCCAGCACCAAGAACCCATATGGCATTCGGAGGCAGTATACCCGTGATCAGATTGATCTCATAAGAAATGTGCTGGTACTTCGAGAGCTTGGGTTTTCGGTAAAGGATATTACTGAGCTTCAAAAGGATGGCACCGACCTTAAAAATGCATTGCTTGCGCGGCGTGAACAGGTGTATGAGCTGATCGGAAGAAAGAACCGTGAGATTAGTCTTCTGAATGAGGCGTTGGCGGTGATAGAGTCAGGTGGGAATATTTATCATGCGGACTGGCTTTCGCAGGTATCAAAAGACAATGCAGAGCTGATCATGCTTTCCAGAAAATGCGCCGAGGCAGTGGTATTTGACAGAAGCGAGGAGCTTTACCAACTCTTCAGCGCGACAATTCAGGAGCTCAAGTCCCTGGAGGACTACAAAAAGGTTAGAAGAGAAGTCATGGAGCCGCTAGGGGAATATGTCTGTTTTGAGAAGGAGATGATTGACTATAGCTTTCCCAATATCGTGCATCAGAGGATAAAGTTTGAGAAGCTCGGACTGGACATTAAACTGGTCTTTCACAACGGCCTGATTTATGGGCTGTGGTTCAACTACTATCAATAGGAGGACGGATATGAAAAGACATAAAGAATTTCTTTTTTTGTGTTTATTATTTTGCCTTGTGACGGTGGCTGCATGCGGCAGTAAAACTGATACGAGTATATCTGAAGAAAGGGAACAGCCCGAAACGCCAGTAATAGCTGCGACAACTGAACCTAAAGCTACATCTGCGGAAGCTGATGATGTTTCAGATGATGTCTCCTTGCCAACTAATGACGAAGAATTGTTTACCCTATTTATTGAGTCTTGGAAAAGTCACGAGGTTGATGCAGTATATGATTATTGTTCAGAAGATATAAAGAGTTTGGTGAATCTGGAAGGGTTTGCCAAGGGACTTTTTTGCGTAAACGATGTGTTTGGAGGGATAAATGATTTCACCGACATAGAGTGTGCTGACGAAACTGGCATGAAAAAATTTACTTGCAATGTCTTGTTTGAAAACGTTGAGGCTAATCTTGAAGTGGTTATTTCTAACAAAACGATTATGGGTTACAATTACGAAATGGATTTTATTACCCCGTTTGAGTATTCGCCTGCTGATAGCATTACTGAGAGATATTTTACAATTGATACAGGCAAATATGAGCTTAATGCAGTTTATACGGATTCGGGAAAAGAGAATGCGCCTTCAGTCCTTTTGATCCCAGGATCCGGCCCTGGCGACTACAATGAGACAGCAGGCTTACTTGTTCCGTTTGAAGAGATAGCAAGAAAACTTGCTGGAAATGGTATCAATTCACTCCGTATGGAGAAGCGAACAGAACGTTTCGCTGCCGATTTCTTACCTACCGACGGCATGGAAGAAGAGTACTTTGAAGATTTTGGTAATGCTTATGAATGGCTTGCAGAAAAGGACGGAAAAGAAAACGTCTATCTTCTTGGTCACAGCTTAGGCTCGCAGATTGCCATTGAACTTGCAGATAGATATGATGTATCAGGACTTGTTCTTATGAATGGTACACCGAGACACTTAGCCGATATTTTATGCGACCAGTACATGAATTTAGACCCAGGTAACAAGGAAGCCTATCTGTCCTTGGCAGAGCTGGCCAAGGCAGCCACAAAGGAGACAGCTGTAGGAGCTTATTATTACAGCGCCACAGACAACTATTGGGCAGACTACAATGAGCTAAAGCCTGTTGATACACTTAAGAAGCTTGATATTCCCACGCTCATAATCAATAGTCATTCAGATGCACAAATATTTGAAACTGACATTGAAGAATGGAAGAAAGAATTTACAGATCGCGGAAATGTTTCTATCGTAATATTTGATGATATCAATCATTTCGGATATGTCGGTGCGCTTTCAGGCACGTCTGATATTTATAAACCACTTCAGTTTTCTGATGTGCTTATTGATACTGTTGTTGGATTTATAGAAAAACATGGGTGACAAAATGAATAAAAAGAAGCTTAAGTTACTGAGGAATATCCTTATTGCAGCAGGTATTGTTATTGGATTTATTCTTTGGCTCTTCATGCCGGAGCTTTTTACGAACAATCGCTTTGTTCATTTCGGTAACGGTAGGTACGTAAGTAAATACTGTGCGCTTATTGCTTTGCCGTGCCCACTGTTAGCCCTTCTGCCCAACAAGAAGAGTGAAGAAATCCATACGGATGACCCCGATGAATATCAAAAAGTGATGAAGGATAAAAAGATGAATGATTTAAAAACACAGATTACAGATGCAATCGTCATTGACTTTTTGATATTTGCTTCTTTTGCTGCAACCTTTTTTTTCGAAGTCTGATAATTGCTTTGGTGATCCAAGTTTATTAGGGTTTGCCAAAGCTTCTTAGGGTCTGGCATTTCGCAGATTTTGTCAGTGAACAGACTTCAAAGGGAGTATCGCAAAACAGAAAGGAGAGGCAGGTGTATATGATGACAGAAAAAAGGTACAAAATTCTCAGGAACATATTTATCCTTATTGGCATTGTGGGAGGATTTGTTATATGGCTTTTTGTCCCGACTGTGATCAGAAACGATGCTTTTATACATGTAGGAAACGGTCCCTATGGTTTAAAATATGGATATTTGGTAATATTACTGATTCCGCTGTGTGCATTGATTCCGGTTACTGAACCACATAATGGAGCATTGTCATTTCATTCAGATGATGTGGAATTAATAAACAGGGTTAGAAAAAAGACTGCTCAGATACAAATGCTTACTGCTATTGTCACTTCAGGCTTTGCCTTAATCATAATGACTGTTGGTTTATTCCGTTAGTTATGAAAAAAGAACCATGCAGAGCCGATGAACTTATGAAATAGCTCAAAGTTCATCGGCTTTGTTTGCAATGGTATCACCCCGGCTCCGCAATCCTCGACACACCCACATAAATCTCCGAAATCTCATACCAGGTGGCGTAATCCGTCACCCCTGTCTGGGGCAGGTTGAAAACGCCCTGGAAGACCCGGACCGCCTCTGCCGTACCAGGGCCGTAGATGCCGTCCGCGGTGACGGTGGGGATGGCGGGATAATTCCGTGCAATGCGGTTTATCTGGGTCTGGAGCTGGCGGACCTTGTCGCCGGAAGCGCCGATATCAAGGGCGTAACCGGGATAGGAGGAGGGCACACCGGAGATGGCGGTGGCAGTGTTGATAAACATGTCGTTGCCGTAATAGTACCGGATGATCTCGATGGCGGAATATCCCTGGTCGCCAAGATACTTGGAACCCCACTGGCTCATGCCCTGGCATGTCACCCTCTGGCCGTCGCAGTAGGAGGTAAGGATGGGCTGCAGCACCCCGGGTCTGGACAGATAGTTGGCAAAGATTTCGTCCACCAGGTAGTCAATATTCTCAAAGATGTTTCTTCCGTAAATCCATTTTTGATCGTAGGCGGTGGAGGAAGTAATGGTAAAATCGTAGCCCTGATTTCTGTACCATTCGGTGAAAACCCTGTTCAGCGTAAAGGACATAATGGCAAGAATGTTTGCGTAGATCGCGGACTCCGGCCAGGTGGAATAAATCTCGCAGGAGGCTACATTTTTGATGTAGTCCCTGTACCGCACCCAGTAATTTGTGGCGGTGGGATCGCTGGGCACGCCGTCGTGAACAATGATATATTCGGGAATCACTACACGGCTCAAAACAATCTCGCCGGTCTCATCTATGGGCTTGATCTCATCCTCGGGAATTTTGGGCGGGTAATCTCCATACAATGTGTGGTCCGGTATCACAACCACAGGATCCGGGTCCTGGGGGTCAGCAGTAGGGGTCATTCTGATCGGCTGAAGGGAAAGCTCGCCTGCAAGGATTTCCGAACCGGATACCAGTACGGGATCGTAGCCTTCCGCTGTAACCTCTATATTGTATTCGGAATAGGGCTGTTCAATATTTTCGGGCTCCAGAGACAATTCAACCGGCGGGGCAGGAAGCTCTACCGTGGGCGTCTGGCCTGAGCTGTCGGTGGTGAGTTCCATCAGGGGAGAACTTGGATCGCCGGTGTAGGAGATGGTAACGGAGGCGTTCACTACGGGAATCAGTCCCATGGTCGACACCACGCTGATCTTTATTGAGCCGCTGGATGTGTTTGACACCTGAGCCGCTGTAAGTTGGTTGTTTGGCATAGCACCTCTCAATCTGCCGCGAACAGGCGGCATGGCCCGGAGCGCCAGGACTTTTGTCCGCAGCCGGCGCCGGGTTTAGTTATGGTCAATATATGCAGCGGACGCAAAAAAGTGACAGAAGAGAAAAAGGGATTGACAGAGTGTCTGATTGCGTGTATTATTGTGTTATGAAGATAATACAACTGAGGATGAGCGGTTCAAAGGACATGGATCGCAGACGCTGAAGACAAAGAGAGAACAGGAGGAGAATTATGGCATGGGATTTGGATGCTGACAGACCCATCTACGCGCAGCTGGTAGAGCGGATTCAGATGCAGATCATTTCCGGTTACTATCCGCCAGGAGGCAGGCTGCCCAGTGTCAGGGAATTGGCTGCAACAGCGGCGGTGAATCCCAACACGATGCAGAAGGCATTCGCGGAGCTGGAGAAGAATGGACTGATCATTACCCAGCGGACCAATGGGAGGACAGTAACGGAAGATGAGGAGTTGATCAAAAGTGTTAAAGCAGGGCTGGCGAAGGAACTGATAGACACGTTCTTTGAGAAAATGAAGGAGCTTGGCTGTACGGAGAAAGAGGCTGTGGAATTACTGAAAAACGCATCAGAGGCTGGCTGACAGCAGAAAAGAGGAAAAGTATGAATGAATTGGTTGAGATTGTAGGATTGACAAAAGCCTACGATGCAAATCATGTGGCGGTGAATAATATCTCGTTGACACTTCCAAGAGGCAGGATCATCGGTCTTTTGGGACCAAACGGCAGCGGAAAGACAACGCTGATCAAAATGCTGAACGGATTACTTACGCCCAGCCGTGGCGACATCAGGATAAACGGACAGCTTGTGGGGCCGCTGACAAAGGCCCATGTGGCGTATCTGCCTGACCGTACCTATCTGTCCGGGAATCAGAAGATTCAGGATATTCTGGACTATTTTGCAGATTTTTATTCGGATTTTTCCGTGGAGAAAGCGAAGGAGATGCTTAGTAATCTGAACATTGATACCACCAGCAGGATGCGGACTTTGTCCAAGGGCACGAAGGAGAAGGTTCAGCTGATCCTGGTGATGAGCCGCAATGCCGATCTGTATGTGCTGGATGAGCCCATTGCGGGCGTTGATCCTGCGGCCAGAGACTATATCCTGCGGACCATTATCAACAACTACAATCCGGAAGCTACCGTGATCATTTCCACCCACCTGATTGGGGATATCGAGCAGGTGTTGGACGAAGTGATCTTTATGCGCTACGGCCAGCTGGTGCTGTATACATCTGTGGACAATATACGTGAGCAGCACGGAAAGAGCGTAGACGCTTACTTCAGGGAGGTGTTCGCATGTTAGGTAAATTGATTAAGTATGAGTGGAAAAGTACATATAAGGTAGGGCTTCTGCTGCTGTTGGGCATTGTATTGGCTACACTGATGGGATTTGTGATCTTCCAGGCGCCCATGTGGAAAAGTATGTACAGAGATTCCAGCATAGACGAAGTGGCTGAGGTTCTGTTGAATGTTGCAAGCGTGTTTTCCATACTCATTTATGTGTTACTGCTTGTGGGTGCCGTTTATGGTATTTATATCTTTTTGGTAGTGCACTTTTATCGGAGCATGTATAAAAGCGAGGGGTATTTACTCCATACCCTGCCTGTGACAAAGCACCAGATCCTGATTAGTAAGATACTGGTGAGTACTATTTGGGTCTATCTGATCACGATAGCAGTGATAGTGTCGGTCAATCTTTTCCTTTTGGCTATGATGTCTGCAATTTCTGGGGAGAGTATCCCGGATATTATAGGTTCCATCTCGGATATATACTCCGATATATATATCCTGTTTAGGAGTTTGTTCAGTGCGTCAGGCTTCAGCATGAACATGTATTGGGTGATGATCCTGTTGTCTTCTATACTGGGTATTCCCGCCGGATTAATTATCATGTTTGGTGCCATTTCCATTGGACAGCTGTTTTCCAAGAACAGAGTGGCAATGGCTATACTGAGTTATATTGGAATAACGATCGCGAGATCAGTGTTGAGTTCCCTGATCCAGGGCGTGAACTTTATAGGAACCGCACTGAGCGGACCCGAACAGTTTGTAGGATATATAAACTCCAGCATGGTCCTTTCACTTGTTTTGAATGTGCTGCTGGCAGTGGGCTGCTATATTATTTCCTACCATGTGATCTCCAGGAAGCTAAATATGGAGTAACGAGGAACACAGACAAACACGAGAAAAAAGCTGGGAGACCGCTGTGAAAAGCCACAGCGGTCTCTTAACATTTCCTGAGAAATGATTTGCCCTGTCCATTATAGTATGGTAAAATGTTCGCAAAGGGCAGAGTCAAGTGGCCGAGTACACATATACCGAGCTTGCTCGAGCAGATGTGTATTCGGACATTCGACGAGCGAAGCGACGCTGGAACGCAAGGCGTTTCAGCGCTCTGCCCGTGACTTGCGGTAATATGAAATATCAAAACAAAAGCAGGTGAGTGGGAATGCAGAAGATCATAAATCAGATTCTTGAGGGAAACTTTGACTATGCAAATGGTTCTCTGGATTTTTCCTGCTCAAAAATAGAAATTTCCCTGCGCAGAGGGGAGCAGTATGAAGGCTCCTTTTCTATTTATGCCGCCCAGGGAACCTATGCAAACGGTACAGTGATATCCTCGGATCTTCGGATGGAATGCCTGACGGAGGAATTCGTGGGAAGCGGGGAGGAGATATCTTTTCGCTTTCACGGGGAAACCCTTGAGGAGGGCGATGTGGTGAAGGGGAGTTTTTACATCGTCAGCAACCAGGGAGAATACTATATTCCCTTTGTGGTAACTGTGGAGTACAAGGCAGTAGAATCCTCTGTGGGCACCATCAAAAATCTTTTTCATTTCGCCAATCTTGCAAAGAGCAACTGGCAGGAGGCTGTGAAGCTTTACTACTCGCCGGAGTTTGCCAGGATATTATCCGGGCGCGACACCCAGTATGCGGACGACTATCGGGCGCTCTCTGCCTATGAGGGAATGGAGCAGAGTGTTGAGGAATTTCTGGTTCAGGTCAACAAAAAGCAGAAGGTTGAATTTCTGTTGGAAGAACAGGAGCTTATTCTGGAACTGGGAACGGAGTATAACGCCGGGAGTGTGGTAGAGTGCGAGTTGAATATTATCCGCAACGGCTGGGGATTTACCAGGCTCTTTATTGAGTGCAGGGGGGACTTTCTGTTCACGGAGAAAGAAGTACTGACAGACGACGATTTTTTGGGCAATCGCTGCAGGCTTCCGGTTTTTCTGGATGGGAGTCTCTGCAGAAAGGGTAAAAACTACGGAGAGATATGTCTGTATAACTGCTATGTGACGTTGATCGTCCCGGTTGCGGTCAGCAGCGGAAGCAATATCAGCATGGGCAAGCCGCAGCTGGATCAGAAGAGGATCACGGCGCAGCTGATGGAGCACTATCTGGCCTTCCGCATGAAGAAGATCAGTACCGCGACATGGTTAAAGGAGTCCGGGGCACTGGTGGAGCGGCTTGTGACTCGAAATGAAAATGATGCTGCGGCAAGACTGTTCCAGGCGCAGATGCTGATCACGGAGGAGCGTGTTAACGAGGCAGGATGGATTCTGGACCATGTGTCGGAGCTTCTGGAACAGGGCGCCGGCGACAGCACTCTGACGGCGTATTATCTGTATCTGACCACCCTGATACACAGGGAGGAGGAGTACGTGAACCGTGTGACTGCGAAGGTGGAGCAGATTTATCGCAAGGATAGCTCTGACTGGTGGGCAGCATGGCTGCTTCTCTACCTCTCTCAGGATTATCATAAGTCGGTGCCGGGTAAGTGGGCATTTTTGGAAAAGCAGTTTGAGGACGGCTGCAGCAGTCCGGTCCTGTACATAGAGGCGATCACCATGATAAATAATAATCCTGCTCTTCTGCGGAAGCTCGGGGCCTTTGAGCTGCAGGTGCTCTGGTATGGAACAAGGCAGGACATATTAAGGCCGGAAACGGAGGAGCAGCTGCTGTATCTGACGGGAAAGGCGAGGGAGTTCCATCCCGTGTTGTATCGGATTTTGGTGAAGTTATATGGCCGGAGAAGTGACGTGAGAATTTTGCAGGAAATCTGTACATTGCTGATCAAGGGCGCAAGAACGGACAACCGGTACTTTGAGTGGTATAAGGCGGGAGTGAATGCAAAACTGCGGATCACGAACCTGTTTGAGTATTATATGATGTCACTTGACCTGAATGTGAATCAGGAGCTGCCCAAGACGGTGCTCATGTACTTTTCCTACCAGAACAATTTGGACTATGAGCGCAGCGCGTATCTTTACGATTACATTGTGCAGCGTGCGGATAAGCTTGGTGAGATTTATGAGGTTTACAGGCCGAGAATAGAGCAGTTTGTACTGGAACAGATCAAGAAGGAGCATATTAACCGGCCTCTGGCAAATCTGTACAACCGGCTGCTGGAGCCGGGGATGATAAATGAGGAGACCTGTGGACCGCTGTCTAAACTGCTCTTTTCCCATTTTATCCGGGTGGAGGATCACAGACTGCAAAAGGTATATGTATATCAGCCCGGAAACCTGTACCCTGCGGAGTATACATTAAATGACTGCCAGACCTGGGTGGCGCTTTATGGAAACAATTACACGATCGTATTTGAGGATGCCTGGAAAAACAGGTTCATCCGGACGGTAGAGTACACGTTGGAAAAGCTGATGCTGCAGGGAAAACATCTGCGGCTCATGATGCCGTACCTACAACAGAGTACGGAGCTTGATATCTTTTTGTGTGAGAATGATAAGGAGGACAAGGAGAATCCTTCGGAAAATATCAGACGGGCGCTGCGGGTGCTGGACTCTGGCTGTGCGCAGCCTCATATCCGCCGGGAATTATACCTGCGGGTACTACAGTATTATTATGACGTAGATGACATGCGGTCGCTGGATGAATATTTGACCCAGATTCCGTCGGAGGATCTGACTGCGGAGGACCGCGATCACGTGATCCATTACATGGTTCTTCGGGGGCGTTATGAGTTGGCGCGGGCCTGGCTGGAGAAATACGGTCCCTATTTCGTTGACGCGAAGGTTTTGGTGCGGCTGATCAGTCCCCTGATGAAAAAAGTCAATATGGTGGAAGATCCCATATTGACGGCTTCTGCGATCTATGCCTTCAACAGGGAGAAGTACGATGGGACCGTACTGGAATACCTGTCCATGTATTACCGGGGCATGACAAAAAATATGCGGGATATCTGGAAAGCGGCAAGGGCCTTTGGGGTGGACTGTTATCGGCTCAGCGAGGCGATTCTGATCCAGATGCTGTACTCAGGGGCTTTCGTTGGGGAAAAGATGGATATTTTCCACTATTATGTATCCCAGGGGGCGAAGCCGGAGGTGGAAGAGGCTTTTCTGTCCCAGTGCGCTTTTGATTATTTTGTGAGAGAGCGTATTACGGAAAGCGATGTATTCAAGGAAATCCAGCACATGTATCTCAGAGGTGAGCCGGTGCAGAGAGTTTGCAGACTGGCGCTGTTGAAATATTATGCGGAGAATATCGGCGGGCTGGGTGAAGATGCCCAGTGGCTTGTGGAGCAATTCCTGCGGGAGCTGATGGCTGAGGGAATCCATCTTAATATTTTCAAGGAATTCAAGGGCATATCCTGGGTACAGCAGGAGCTGGCTGACAAAACGATTGTTGAGTATCGGGCTGCCCAGGGAAGCAGAGCATGCATTCACTATGTGATCACCCGCGAGGACGGCGGTTCCGACGAGTACATCTCAGAGTACATGCGGGAGGTGTACGGCGGCGTCTGCTTTAAAGAATTTATCCTCTTTTTCGGTGAGAGCCTTCAGTATTACATCACGGAGGAGAGAGGGGAGGAATCGCAGCTGACAGAGAGCGGCACCCTCCAGATGAATGACAGCCACAGCCTGGGAGACGATAGCCGGTATCGACTGGTGAACGATATTGTCATAAGCAGGACCCTGGAGGATATGGACACCATGGATGATCTGCTGGAGGAGTATTACAGAAAGGATTACATGAACGGGCGGCTGTTCCGATTGAAGTAGTGTGCCGATATACCGGCAGAATGTGAGGCAGGATGGGCTTATTTAACAATGAAAGATTAATACTTGGATACGACCTGGGAAATGAGTTCTGCCAGATCAGTTATGCCTTTTCCGACACCGGTGAGGTGGAGACATTGTCCCAGGTAGCCGGGGCAGAGAACTTCAGTATTCCCGCGGTACTTTGTAAGCGTGCAGGTGTGAATCAGTGGTTTTACGGAAAAGATGCCCTGCGTTATGCGGAGGAGGAGCAGGGGATCCTGGTAGAAAATCTATTGGAGCTGGCTCTGGACGGTGAGCCTATTATCATAGAGGGAGAGAGCTATGATCCCGTGGCGTTGTTAGCGTTGTTTTTTAAGCGCAGTCTGGGACTTTTGACCCAGGTGGCATCCTCGGAGCGGATCGGCGCCCTGATGATTACCTGTGAGATGGTGGACAACCGGGTGTTGGATGTATTGAACCGCATGGTCGCGGCAGTACATTTGAAGACGGACAAGGTGGCGTTTCAGAGCCATACGGAGAGCTACTACAATTACATACTTAGACAGCCCGGAGAGCTGTGGCTGAACCGCTCTATGCTGTTTGACTATCGCAGCAACAGTGTGCGTGTCTATCGCATGGAATGTAACCGAAAGACCACGCCGGTGGTGGTTTTCATCGATGAGACGATACATCCCTTTTATGCCTGGGAGCCGCTGCCGGAGGAGGGAGCGGTCAGGGAGAAGCGCATCCATGAATTAGATGGCGCGCTGCTGCGAATTGCGGAGAATGCAATGCAGTCCCAGGTGGAGAGCGTATACCTGATCGGAGATGGCTTTGAACAGGAGTGGATGAAGGAATCCCTGCGGTATCTCTGTAAAGGGCGCAGGGTTTTTCAGGGAAATAATCTGTTCAGCAAAGGGGCCTGCTATGGGATGCAGGAGCGTCTGAGCGTCAGCCAGGCAGGCAGGGAGCATGTCTTCCTGGGCCGTGATAAGCTGAAAGCAAATATAGGCATGCAGGTGCTGCGCCAGGGGGAGGAATCTTACTACGCGCTGCTGGATGCAGGGGTAAACTGGTATGAAGCGGATTACACCGTGGAATTGTATATCCGTGACGGCAATGAACTCACGCTGCTGGTGACGCCGCTGATGGGAAAAAACAGCAAGGAAGCCAGGATCATCCTGGAGGATTTTCCTGGAAATATTGCGAGACTGCGGGCACATTTTTTTCTGGAAGCGGAGAATCTTTTGGTGATAGAAGCCCAGGATCTGGGCTTTGGAGAATTTCGGTCTTCCTCCAGACGTGTATGGCAGGAGAAAATTCAGATATATTAGAGAAGGACATGATATATGCGCGTCAGTGTATGTGTAGGTGATTATGCGAAAACTCCATATTGCATTCCGGGGCTTGAGATGAATGTGTACTGCATGGAGGAGCTGTGCTACTGCATGAAGGAGAATGCCTTTCTGCTGGACATGTCACTGATGAACGACGGTCTGCTGCACTGGATCGATCAGGAATGCGGACTGAAGGAGCTGGCAAGAGCTCTTCATCCTCTGGTGCACAGACAAGGTTCCCTCAGTGCCTTTGTGGGTATGGTACTAAAGTTTACGGGGATCTATACCGATGCAGAGGCTATGGAGGTGGAGCAGGTTCTGAAGCAGGGAGCAGGTTTAAGCCGTATTGAAAAGCGAAAGAGCCAGGTGGATTATCTTGTAAAAAAGAAGAAATACCTTTCTGCTATCCGGGAGTATGACAATCTGACCGTTAAATGGCGGGAGCTGGAGGAAAAAGGAGAACCTCTTCCGGCGGTGAGCTGTTTGTCCTCCATCCTGCATAACAAGGGTGTTGCTCTGGCCGGTCTGATGCTCTATGACAGGGCAGCGGACTGTTTTCTGGCCGCCTATGAAACAGATCAGGATCCCAATTGTTACCGGGATTTCCTGGCAGCAAAACGGATGACACTGACAGAGGAGGAGTATGTGGCCTTTGCCGCGGGGCGGGCGGAGAATTATGGGCATACTTTGGAATTGGAGAAAGAGCTGGAGCTGCTTCTTGGGGAATGGGAGCAGCAGCCGGAGTATTTGCTGCTAAACAATCGCCGCTTAAGACGCGGCGGAATCGACAGGCAAAGCTATTATGAAGAAGGCGACCGGCTGATCCAGGCGTTAAAGGACAGCTATCGCAGCAGCGTGAGCAACTGACAGGAGTAATGTCAATGGGATTTTGGAAGAGACTATTCAAGGGCGCCAGGGAACAGAAGGACTATGAGCAGGGTTGGGAAAGTACGGTCGGCTCCAGTGACAGCGTAGATTTTTCGGACAGCGAGCAGCGCAGGCAGTATGTGGCGGACTGTCTGGAGCAGGCTGCGGATGCGGCCAAGGAGATCAAGCTTCTGGGAGGAGAGTACTCTCTGGTAACGGGCTATCTTACAGATATTGAAGAGATTGAGGCCCTCCCGGAGGAGGAGAGGGAAGTCTTAAACGGCATTGCCAGACGGATGGCAGCCTTGAGCCATGAACGTGAACGCTATCATGGCAAAAAGAACCGTATGAAGGATTCGGATTATTACCGTCTGCGCAAACAGGAGGAAGAGGTTCAGGAAGGCATTGAGAAACTGAAGGAATGTGAGCATTACGGTGAGCTGATCAGACAGGACATGCAGCGTCTTGACAGGGAACACAGTGCTTACAGCTACCGCCGTGGTGAACTGGAGACCGTGCTTAACAATCTGCGGGGAATGGCGGTGATCTTTCTGGCGGCGCTGGCGGCCTGTGTGGTGATGCTTCTGGTGCTGCAGTTTGGCTTGAAGATGAATACCCAGGTGGGATATATCATCTCTGTGGGAGCCGCAGTGGCGGCCATTGCGGTGCTTTGGGCAAAGTATACGGACGCTGAGCAGGAAAAACGGCGTGTGGAACGGGCGGTCAACAGGTTGATCCTTCTGCAGAACAAGGTGAAGATCCGATACGTGAACAACAGTAACCTTCGGGAATATCTCTGTATGAAATACAACACCAAGGGGGCAGCAGAGCTGGAGAAACTCTGGAGGCTTTATAGCAAGGAGAAGGAAGAACGGAAGGAATACGCTGAGGCAGAGGCAAAGCTGGATTACTACCAGAAGCAGCTTCAAGCCAGGATGTCAAACTATCATATTACTGATCCGGACAGATGGGTGAATCAGCCGAATGCCCTGCTGGACAAGCGGGAGATGGTGGAGATCCGCCATGAACTGATCCTGCGCCGCCAGGCGCTTCGGAAGCAGATAGACTACAACAACGGATTGGCGGAAGCCACGCGAAAGGAAATCATGGACATTGTGAAACGTTACCCTTCCTATGCCGCAGAAATCATGGAAATGGTGGACCGCTATGAGGATGTTTGACTTGTAGGCCAATCATGGTATAATGTTCGCAAAGGGCAGAGTCAAGTGGCCGAATACACATCTGCCGAGCTCGCTCGAGCAGATGTGTATTTGGACATTTGACGAGCGAAGCGACGCTGGAACGCAAAGCGTTTC
>JAFLRN010000042.1 GCA_022511385.1 Acetatifactor sp. | reverse complement strand
CTGGATGAGCTATTATGTGGCTGAAGAAACATTCCGGTATGAGACGCCCCGTGTAATTGTTTTTAATGTAAACGCCATGCGGTACTCTGAGCCGGTCAGTGAGGCATATAACCGCCTGACCATCGATCAGATGCGTTGGTCTGCAAGCAAGGTGGGTATCATATTAGCCTCTATGGAGGAGGAAGAACAGTTCCTCTCTTATGTTTTTCCCATCCTCCGTTATCATTCCCGATTTGATAAGCTGACAGAGGAAGATTTTTCCTATCTTTTTCAAGTCAGGGATAATACCTTTAACGGATTCCAGCTTCACACGGAAATTGTGCCGGAAGGGACGTTCCCGGTGAAAAAGGTTCTGCCTGATTATCAATTTGGTGATATCTGTTACGAATATCTGGATAAGATCCGTCTGCTGTGCGAGGAACATGGGACGGAGCTGATTCTCGTCAAAGCACCCAGCCTTTATCCGTACTGGTATGATGAATACGACGAGCAGATACGGGAATATGCAGAAGGATACGGACTTGCGTTTTACAACTTCGTGGAACGGTCCGAGGAGATCGGATTGGATTTCACAAAGGATACATATGATGGCGGTTATCACCTGAATTTGTTTGGGGCAATCAAGCTGTCCCAATATTTCGGCGATATCCTGACAGAAAAACACGGGGTAGCGGATCACCGTCAGGATCCGGAGATCGCAGCTGTATATGATAAAAAGTTGCAAGTGTATGATGAGACAATTGAAGAAAGGATGAGGGTACAAGACAATGAAGAAAATGAATAGGGCATTTTGTATATTTTGTGCATGGGGGATTGTTGCTGCCTTAGCAGGCTGCGGCGAGGCGACTCCGACTGGAAATTTGCAACAGAACATCACTGCGGATTTTAGCGGCGGTCAATCGAATACTGAAAAGGACAACAGCAAGGAAAACGATAAACAGGGGTCAGATGCACAGGACCAGGGAAAACAAAAAGAAGACAGGGGTGCATTCAGTTTTGTCTATGAGGGAGTCACATTGATTCCCGGGGAGGTTTTTGAACAGTCTTTGCTGGGAGAGGCTTCCTCGGTCTCAAGAGTTCCAAGCTGTGCTTTTGACGGAGATGACAATGTATATAATTATGAGACGTTTGAACTGACGGCCTACATCGATGGGGATGAAGAACGTATTTATTCCATCTATTTTAACGATCCCAACCTGCCCACAACGGAAGGGTTGTGCAAGGGGGATACTGTGGATGATATGAAAGCCCTCTACGGGGAGGATTATGAGATGGTCGGAAACTCCTACGATTATACAGGGGAAAATACGGTGCTGTCCATTATCATCCAGAATGATGTTGTGGTGAGCATCGAGTATCGCCTGAACCAGTGAAACTGAAAACTGCATTATTTGCAAGATAACTATAGGCCTGCCTGGACCGCCAAGGCAGGCTTATTTATTTCCGCAAGCAATGAGCCAAGTATGGGCGCATGCTCAGCACCGGCCGGAGTGGAACATAGACCAAATACCTCGCAGCACTGCTGCGTTGTATTTGATTTATCGGAACAGCAGTGGAGAGCCACCGTCAAAGCCGTCGTTTAAATCCTGCAGACTGTCTTCCAGTTTCTTGTTGGTAGCGACACTGGCCTCGCTCTGTAGATCCATATAAAGAATAAATACGTCCTCTAAACTCATTCCCTTTTCTCTGGCAATTTCCTCCAAAACAGGCTTCAGCTTCTCCAACTGCACCGAAACCTGCACCTTCTGAGGGTCAATATCCCCCATGACATTTTCAGCATAATCGTTTATCCGCGCCAGCAGCGCCTTATTTTCGTCCGTCATGTCTCTACCTTCCTTTAAGTGTAATAATTTTATACCACATAGTTTACCATCAGATGCTTGTTATGTATAGCAATTTTTGTTAAAATAAAATTAACCTTCCTCTACAGAAAGAAAAACAGAAGCAGAAAAGGAGATTCACCCCTATGGCAGAAATCAGGCCCTTCGCAGCATACCGTCCAGCCCCCGGCATGGAGAGCCGTATTGCTGCGTTACCCTACGACGTGTATAACAGAGAAGAGGCAGCTCGTGAGGTACAGAAAAACCCGGAGTCTTTTCTTGCGATCGACCGGGCGGAAACAGGCTTGGGACCGGAGGTCGACACCTACGCCCCACAAGTTTATGAGAGAGCGGATAGGCTGCTGAGAGAGCGGATTGCCGCAGGACATTTTATAAAAGAGAGCGCTCCCTGCTTTTATCTGTACCAGCAGACCCTTTTCGGAAAGAGTCAGACCGGTATTGTGGCTTGCGCATCCATTGATGACTATTGTGATAATGTTATAAAAAAGCATGAGAACACAAGATCCGACAAGGAACAGGACCGTATCAGGCATGTGGATATCTGTAATATGCAGACCGGCCCCATCTTCCTGGCGTACCGCAGCAATGACGCCCTGCGGAAAGTTATTTCCCAGACAAAACAGGAAACACCGGTTTACGATTTCGTGTCGGAGGACGGCGTTGGCCACAGGGTATGGGTGATAGCTGACAATGAGAGAATAAAGCAGATTCAGGAAAGCTTTCACAAGATATCCTCCATCTACATAGCCGACGGACATCATCGCTGCGCGTCGGCCGTAAAGGTGGGGCTTATGCGCAGAGAGTCCCATCCGAACTATACCGGTGATGAAGAGTTTAATTTCTTCCTCTCCGTGCTGTTCCCTGACGAGGAACTCCGCATCATGGATTACAACAGGGTCGTCAAGGATCTGAACGGTTTTACGCCAGCGGAATTTCTAGACAAGGCAGGGGAGAACTTTTTGGTAGAGAAAAAGGGACAAGCTACCTGCCGCCCAGAGCGAAAGGGAACCTTTGGCATGTATCTGGAGGGAGAGTGGTATCTTCTTACCGCAAAGGAGAATATCTTGACGGATGACCCTGTGGAGGGGCTGGACGTTTCCCTTTTACAGCGGCATCTGCTGGAGCCCGCCCTTGGCATCCAGGATCCCAAGACGGACAAGCGTATAGATTTTGTGGGTGGTATCAGGGGACTGGAGGAGCTGGAGCGGAGAGTGAAGACGGATATGAAGGTTGCTTTCTCCATGTATCCAACCTCCATTGAGGAACTGTTTGCAGTGGCGGACGCGGGAAAACTGATGCCTCCTAAGTCCACATGGTTTGAGCCCAAGCTGCGGAGCGGACTCTTCCTGCATGACCTGGAAATCCGTTGATAAGCTCAAATGTGCAAATAATTTCTGGGTCAGTATTGAACGGAAAAGCCTATATAGAACGCCCCAGTTAATAAAGTACAGCTAAGCGGGCATAGAGAGGATTAGTCAACAAAGAACGAAGGCTAAGAAATTCTGCGGTATCATAGATGATAATTTATAAAAAATATAACTGATTTGTTTTAAGACATAAGGTGCACAAATAAAATAATGATATGAGGAGAAAATGGGTATGACAAAAAAGCTTTACAAGCTGATGAACTGGCCTTTGATTGAGGAAATTATTTATTCCGAGAGCGACAATCCCCACGAGACGCTGGGACCACACAAGGTGGGAAATCAGACCCTGATACAGGCTTATTTCCCGGGGGCAAAAAAGGTGGCCGTGGTCTATGAGGAGACAGGAGAGACTTTTCCGATGGAGATTGCCGACGAGGACGGCTTTTTTGCCGTGCTGCTCCCCATTTCCCAGGCGCCTGCTTATCATTATCTGGTGACGAAAGAGGACGGAACAAAAGATGTATGGGGAGAGCCATACCGTTTCAAGCCCCATATCACAAAAAAGGACACCGATAAATATAAGAACGGCATTCACTATACCATCTATGAAAAGCTTGGCGCCCATCCCATGGAACTGGATGGTGTAAAGGGAACCTATTTTGCTGTGTGGGCGCCCAATGTGATGCGCGCCAGTGTAGTTGGCGATTTCAACAACTGGGACGGCCGCGTACATCAAATGCGTCGTCTTTGGGATTCCGGTATTTTTGAACTGTTTGTCCCGGGTGCGGGAGAGGGCGTAAATTACAAATTTGAACTGAAACTGACGGGTGGACTTACCTATCTGAAGGCCGATCCTTACTGTAATGCCGCCCAGCTGCGCCCGGAGACCGCATCTGTGATCGCAGACCTTCGCGGCTTTCGATGGGAGGATAAAAAGTTCATTGAGAAAAGGGCTGAGTTTCAGACCGGCAATGTACCTATGAGCGTTTACGAATTGTACCTTGGCTCCTTTGCTGTGTCCGAGGACGGAGAGCGCTATGCCAACTATCGGGAGATTGCCGCGGCACTGATCCCTTATGTGAGGGAGATGGGGTATACTCATGTGGAGCTGATGCCGGTGATGGAGCATCCTTACGATGCGTCCTGGGGCTATCAGGTCATCGGATATTATGCACCCACAGCCCGCTACGGATCGCCCAAGGATTTCATGTATTTTGTAAATGAGCTCCACAAAGCGGGAATTGGCGTGATCCTGGACTGGGTGCCCGCCCATTTTCCGAGGGATGTCTATGGTCTGTCCAACTTTGACGGCACCTGTCTGTATGAGCACCTGGATCCCAGACAGGGCAGCCATCCCCACTGGGGCACACTGATCTACAATTATGGGAGACCCCAGGTCTCCAACTATCTGATCGCCAATGCGCTGTTCTGGGTGGAGAAATATCATGTGGACGGTATCCGTATGGATGCAGTGGCAAGCATGCTGTACTTGGATTACGGCAAGGGCGACGGTCAGTGGATTCCAAACATTTACGGCGGCAAGGAGAACCTGGAAGCCATCGAGATGTTAAAGCACTTGAACTCTATCATGAAAAAGCGAAATTTTGGCGTGTTGACTATCGCGGAGGAAAGCACAGCCTTTCCAAAGATTACGGGCGATCTAAGCGACGGCGGGCTGGGGTTCGATCTGAAATGGAATATGGGTTTTATGAACGATTACTTGAGATATATCCAGTATGATCCCTATTTCCGAAGCCATCATCACGGTGAGCTGACCTTCAGCATGATCTATGCCTACAGTGAAAAGTTTATGCTGGTGTTCTCCCATGATGAGGTGGTACACGGCAAAGCCACACTGATAGGAAAGATGCCCGGTGAAAGAGAGCAGAAGTTTGCCAACCTGCGCCTTACCTATGGCTATATGATGACCCATCCCGGAAAGAAACTCTTGTTTATGGGACAGGATTTGGGTGAATTTGATGAGTGGAATGAAAACCGCTGTGTGGAGTGGGAATTGGCCTCCCAGCCAGGGCACGAAGGAATAATGGCGCTGGTAAAGGATCTGAATCATTTCTACCGCACCAATCCGGAGCTGTATGAGCTGGACGATCAGGTCAAGGGCTTTGAATGGATCAACAATATTTCCGGCAACGAAAGCTATCTGACTTTCCTGCGCCACGGACAGCAGGAGGATCAGGTGCTGCTGGTGGTGGCCAATTTTTCCGGTGTTTCCCGGGACATCACAACAGGTGTGCCTTTTGACGGAAAATACAAGGAAGTGTTCAATACGGACGACGTGAAATACGGCGGTACCGGGCAGCTTAACAGCCGCATCAAGAAGGCCAGGGATGTGGAGTGGGATGACAGACCCCAGTCCATTACCGTAACCCTTGCACCTCTGTCCGTCAGCATTCTGCGATATATTCCCTATACGGAGGAAGAACTGGCTCAGAAGAAAAAGCAGGAGCAGGAGCGGGCGAAGAAGGCTGCAGAGACCAAGAAGCGGGCTGAAGAAAGAGCGGCAGAGAGGGCTGCTGTGAAAGCTGCTGCAAAGAAGGCGGCTCAGGAAGCCGCGCGGAAGGTCATGGAGGAAGCGGAGAAGAAAGCGGCCAGACAAGTGGGAACAAAGCAAACCGCTAAAGCGGCTGATGGGAAAAAATCAGCTGTGACAAAAAAGAAAGCGACGGTGAAACAGTCTGCAAGGGATGCTAAAAAACGCTAATAAAACACTAAAAAACGCCAGTAAAACGCTAAAAACGCTTTAGAGGATAATTAAGTAATGACAATAAAGGAGATTGAACTGTGGATAATGAAATCGTCGAGAATGCATTAGAACTTATCAACGAAGCGACAAACCTGGATGTCAGCAGTTCTGCTATAAAACAATTCTTTTCAGATGTATCCACCGGGGCCTTGCACCTGGGCCTGCGGGTATTGTTGGCCATTGTCTTTTTCCTGATCGGCGTACAATTGATCAAGCTGATAAGAAATATCATCAAGCGTTCCATGCAGCGGGCCAACGCGGAGGTTGGGGCCATACAGTTTGTGGATTCTTTTGTGAAAGCGGCACTGTATGTGATCCTGGTGGTGCTGCTGGCGACTTCCTGCGGCGTTGATGCGGCCAGTACTGTGGCGGTGCTGGGGTCAGCCGGCGTCGCCATCGGTCTTGCTGTTCAGGGAAGTTTATCAAACTTGGCAGGCGGTGTGCTGATCCTTATGCTGAAACCCTTCAAGGTGGGAGATTACATTATTGAAAGCCACACCGGCAAGGAGGGATTTGTCAAGGAAATACATATTTTTTTCACCAAACTTCTCACCCATGACAACCAGACTGTAATACTTCCAAACGGAAGTCTTGCAAACAACAGCCTTGTGAATGTGACGGCCCAGGATTGCAGACGTCTTGACATTATAGTTCCCGTTTCCTACAAGGCGGACTTAAGGAGAGCCAAAGAGGTTCTTACAGAGGTGCTGGAGAAGGATGAAGCTGCGATAAGGGAAAGGGAGCGCATTGTTTTTGTGGACCAGCTGGGGAACTCTTCTGTTGATCTTGGCGTGCGCTGCTGGCTCAAGCAGGCTGATTACTGGACAGGAAAGTGGCGTATTACGGAGAACTGCAAGCTGGCACTGGATGCGGCTGGGATTGAAATTCCGTTCAATCAGCTGGATGTACATTTGGATGCAGAAAAAACAGCAGAGGAAAAATAGGCAGAAGAAAAATAAAATTTTCATTTTTTGAAACTTTTTGGGAGAATTCGTTCTCCCTTTTTATGATAGACAATATTATGCCTTTTTCCATCATAGGCAAAGAGAACATACAGTATGACAAGGAGTGGACAAAATGGAACCTTCAAAAGAACTGAAGCAGGCAGTCATTGATTATAAAAATGGCAGAGAAGAAGCCTTTACCACGCTATATGAGGAATCCCAGAGGTATATTTACGTCTGCATAAGCAAGATCATGAAGGGCTGCAACAACTTGCCGGATGTGGTGAGCGACCTGATGCAGGATACCTACGTGGAGATCAGCCGCCATATCTCCCAGCTGGAAAATGTGGAGAGCTTTCTGAATTGGGCAGGCACTATTGCCACCCGGCAATGCTATGCTTATCTGAAAAAGAACAATCAGTATGCTTTGTTGTTCGAGGAGGACGGTACGCTGGACGAGCTGGTGGCGGACGAGGATTTGATTCCTGAGACGCTGATGCAGGATCGGGAGAAGCAGAGGCTGGTCCGGAAGATCATTGATACAGAGCTGACACCCATACAAAGGCTCTGTGTCATTGCCTATTACTATAATGAGCAAAAGCAGTCTGAAATTGCACGTGATCTTGGCATCCCGGAGAACACTGTGAAGACTCATTTGTCCAGGGCAAAGGTCAAGATCAGGGAAAGCGTATTAGATCTGGAGAAAAAAGAAGGCACCAAACTTTACAGTACAGCACCGTTCCTGCTTCTGCTCCTTGGCGAGGAGATTCGGGAGTGTGTGGTCCCGGCCCAGATCACAAAAATGATCCTGTCAGCAGGAAATGCGGGTACAATGTCCGCAGTGGGAGTCGGAGCCAAAGCTGCGGCAGCCGCAGGTAAGGGTGGAGCGATAGCTGCTGGTAAAGGCGGAGCAGCAGCTGCAGGTAAAGGGGGCGTGGCGGCTGCGCTGAAGATAAAGATTGCGGCGGCCGTGATTGGTGTAGGTACCATTGCGGCTGTGGGCGGCGGCATTCTTCTGAGTCAGAATAGTCAGCCCGAAACGCCGGACGAAATTCAGGAGGAATATGTGGAAGGTAAGAAGGAAGAGGTCTTTATGGGATATCAGTTTCAGTATCCTGAAAGCGTAGAACTGGAGCTCAATGGCGATGGTTATTATTTTCGGTATCATACGGATATTGCCGCCCTGGTTCAGGTGCCTGTAGATTCTTTCCTTTTTTCAAAAAATATCACTGATTTAAAGGAGGCTCCAGCTGCAAGTGAGAAGTATGTCTTTGAGAAGCTTGAAACTTCGGTAAGTGAACTTTTTGATCCCGATGCAACAACTCAGACGATCACTTCCAGTGAAGTCATGACGATCAACGGAATTAAGATGCTTCGGGTGGAGGGAATTTTTACCAATACACAGAAAGAGCGGGATGTACAATTTGTTGGGTACTATTTTTTCACCGAGATCACTCCGGCGTTCCAGACATTTAGTACTCCGTTTTATGTTATAGGCATTCCGTTGAATGATGAAGCGGATGCAGCGTCTTTTATAGATGAATTTGCAGAAGGAATAACCAGGACTTCGGAGAAATAATCAAGTTTCCATACAAAAAGGAGAGATGAGAATGGGAAAAAAGAAAGTTCCAGTATTGTTGATGGTGCTTGTGCTTACGTTGATCATGCTGTGCGCATGTGGAGGAACACCGGCGGCCTCTTCAGGGGACAGTAAGTCCTCTGAAAGTAAACAGGAGAATTCGGGGGAAACAGAAGAGAAAGTGCAAAAGGAAAAGGAGGAAATTCCTTCTGACGAGGAGACTTCCAAAACAGTAAGTTTTTATGATGGGCAGCGCGTTGTTTACGTTTTATATCATAGATGGGATGGGGATTACGATGATAATGACGTGGATATGGTAATGATGTATTCTCCGGAACCGGACGGTACATATACTGAGATTTTCATTGGAGATTCAAGTTTTTTAAAGGGACTATTTAGTCTTGAGGGCGGATTGCCTTCTAATGATGAGATGTTTGCCATTGCAAACAAATATATCGAGGAATGGACGGACTTACCGGATCATACGATTTATGAGCGGGAGGGAACAGATAATGATCATCCCTATTTCCGTAAACAAATACAGGGTTATGAGAATTCCAGTTTTTGCTGGCAGATTCAGGAGAACTGTGAGATTGACCCTGGGGTGGTTGCACCCATGGAGTCTAAAATACTTGAGCGCATTGAGCTTGGCGGCAAGGAATATTTTGTGGTGGAAAAGGGCAGGTGGCTGATGGAGATCACCGACGATATTAAGGATGTAGAATATTTTCCGCATGTGACAGAATTAAGATAGGTATTGAACTGTCTTTGCCGGTTCTGTTTTTAACGGAAAGAATAAATTTTGAATTAATTGGATCATTTTGAATGCCGATTTTGGCAATCCGGTAAAATTATGTATTGATTTTGCAGGAAATCTTGCATTTTTCTGTGGTTTTCCTGTATTTGATTCAATATAGGAAATAATAACAAGAAACATAAATACTATAATCACTGTAGAAAAAGAGGATAATTATGAAAAGAAAAAGGATATCCATGGTCATAGCCACAATAATAATAGCCGGCTTGTTGGTCGGATGCGGAAACGATACGAAGGAGTCATCGACATCGTCCCAAAGCAATGGAGAAAAGACGCCAACATCCGCTGATGGCTCAGTATCGGAGGAGAAGGGAGGCGGAGGAAGCGGCAGCTCCGTTATTTTTCCTGAGAATCTCACACTTTTATCAAGATCGATGGATTATGATGCAGAGGGAAATCCCAGTGGAAGAACCGAATATGAATATGACGATTTTGGAAACATGATACATAAAAAACAAATTGACAAGAATGAAATACTCACCTACGAAGAAGAATGGCGCTACGACGGTTCGGGAAATCTATTATGGAATACTACAGCGTGGTACAATTCGGAGGGTAATTATAGTCATGGCGCTGAAAATACCTATGATGCTTCCGGAAATGAGCTCTGGGATATTGGATACGGTCAAGGAAAAGAACGCTTAGGCAGCACAGAACATGAGTATAATGCTGACGGCAATATAGCCAAAATAAAGCATTACAATCAGGCGGATGAAGTTGCCAGTTGGGAAGAATATGAGTATGATGCGACGGGCAACTTGAAAAAGATGTGTGGCTATGATGAAAGTGGACACCTTTACAGGTTATACGAGTATGATACTTCCGGCAATCTGATCAGGGACACCTCCTATAAACCGGATGGAACCGTCGGAGACCTGCATGAATATGAATATGACGAATTTGGCTATGTGACAAAAGACAGCCACTATCTGGATGACGGTGAGTTATATCATATACAGATCTATGACGGCCTGTATGATGATTCCAGCAGATTGTTGTCATATGCAACCTACGACTCTTACGGAAACATGGTTGTTCTTGAGGATTATGATTATGACAGTATGGGAAACATCACATCTTATATCAGATTTGACAGTTTTGGAAATATATGGGAATGGACGGAAGCTGAGTATGACAGTGAGGGTAATCTGCGCAAGGAAATCAGGCATGAAATAAGAGACGAGGGCATAGCCATGCTGGCGGAGTACGATGCCGCCGGTAACATGACAAAATACTATACCAGGATGCTTTGGGATGATGGTACAGAAAGCGTGAAATGGGATGAGTACGAATATGATGAGCAGGGGAAAAAAATAAAAACAACCAGCTTTAGTTCAGACGGAGCTGTTACCGGATGGTATGATTATGAATATGATGCCTCAGGAAACGAGATTCAGTATACTGCATATGATGTATCCGGAACCGTAAAATCCTGGTACGTTTATGAGTACGACGATTATGGCAACCGTCTGAGGTATTTCAAGTATAACGGTGACGGAACCAGCAAAGGGTGGACGGAATATGAATATATTTATATGGGCAATTGAGGATAGAGACAAAAAGAGAGTAAATTAATAACAAGATACTTGCAGTTTTCTTTACTTTATTTGATTTTCTTTATTTGACATATGAATTGTCCTGCAATAAAATAAACGAAAGGATATTGCAGGAGGAAAAGTCACATGAACAGTTATGAAAAATGGCTAAAATCTGAAAAAGAATGGATCGATCAGTACTGTAAAAAGAACAGAAATATGTCACTCTTTGTGGTCACACCGCTTATTTTGGTTTTTTTGACAGCGCTGTTTGGCGGCCTGGAGTTGGCAAACGGGGGCGGGACGAGTGCCGCCATAGAGGGCGCCGCAGGCGGTCTGATGCTGGGCATTTTTGTATGCGCACTTTATCTGCTTATTATGCTGCCGAACCTTATGCCGGGAAAATATTCAAAAAAGATAGATAAAAATGTGGCAAAGCTTGGGCTGACCGATGCGGAAAAAGAACAGCTTGGAAAAGAAATGCTGGAGGCAGATGAAAGACACAAGATATCCTATAAAATGGCAGGTCCTAACTCCAAGGGAACCCCTGCACGTTTTGTGCTTACGCCGCACTATGCATTTCTCGAGGGCAGTTCTCCTTATTCTATTCTGATCCGCCTGTCCGATATCGCAGAAATCCGTCCTTCCCAGGAGCAGAAGGATACTATTACATATGGAGCAAAAACAAAGACCTATTACAATTTTACTCTTTATACAATCGGTTTCTACAGGAAGGACAGGGCAGAACGCGGTCTTGCAGAGAGTCCGTATCCTGATGAGGCAATGGGATTTTTTCAGGAGGATATCCGGAATGAAGCGCTGAAGCTTCTGACGAACCGTTGAAACACACAGCGGGAGCGCATCTGGCGGAGGAATATTGACAGGGCTGGGTGTCACTTGCTGGGCTGACAAGTAAACATTAACAGAAAGACGCCAAAGATGTGACAGAAAGACGCAAAAGACTGATTGCGTCTGATAAAATTATATGATACAATACCCATGTATCAATATCTTATCAAAAAAGGAGGAAAACGAAAGTGGGTAATGTTTTTAGCAACTTTTTTAGCAACTTGTTGTACAGCTTTACTACAGGAGTAGGCTCTGTGATCGCAGCAGTGGTTATTCTGGTGGTGGCTTTCATCGTAGCGATGATCGTGAAAGCACTGGTAATGAAGCTGTTAAACAAGGGAAAGATCAGTGAGGTCCTGGAAAAGATGGATACTGCAGGCGCAGACAGCAAGCCTGGCACCACCAAGGAGTTTATCGGGAAGCTGGTGTATCTGCTGGTGTTCCTGCTCTTTGTTCCCGGTATCTTTGCGAGACTGGGACTGTCCAGCATCACGGCTCCCATCACAGGTCTGCTGAATACCGTATGGGGCTATGTTCCCAACATTGTAGCTGCAGTCATTGTTCTGGTGATCGGGTTCTTTATTGCAAAGCTGGTTCGTCAGCTGCTGATTCCGGTATTTGACAAGCTGAGCATCAACAAGCTGCAGGAGAAGGCCGGCATTGAGGTTTCCGGTACGGACAAGCTCTCCAGCACTCTGGCTTACATTGTGTATGTGCTGATCCTTATCCCCATGATCGTGATGGCGCTGGATGTACTGAACATCAATGTGATCTCCGGCCCTGCCGTAAGTATGCTGAATACGATTTTTGCCTTTATCCCCAACATTTTTGTGGGTCTGGTGATCATTGTGATCGGCTGCATCATCGGCAAGTTTGTGGGTCAGATCGTGACCCGTCTGATCGCATCCGCAGGCTTGGACGCGAAACTGTCCAATCTGATTGGCGACAAGAGCAAGATCGTGCTGTCCAAGTTCGTTGGAACTGTGATCTATGCCGTAGTGGTGATCTTCTTTGTGGTTGAGGGAGTAAACGTACTCAAACTGGAAGTCCTGACCAACATCGGCGCAGTCGTGATCAGCTACATGCCTGCTGTTCTGGGCGCAATCGTGATTTTTGTGATCGCATTGATCGCAAGCGCTGCAGCAGAAAAGGCCCTTCGCAAGAATGGCATGAACGTACTGGCTATCACAGCAAAGGTTGCTATTTTGGCAGTTGCTGCATTCATGGTACTGAGCCAGCTCGGTATTGCAGAGGATCTTGTTAATTCTGCATTTAAGCTGATCGTAGCAGCTCTGGCTGTTGCATTTGCAGTTGCATTCGGCGTGGGTGGAAAGGATTTCGCATCCCATACTTTGAAGAAGCTGGAAGACAATATTGATAAGAAGGACAATAAGTAAGGCTTCTTATCACTTACAAGAGTGAGAACCTCCTGCATGTGCAAAAAAGGTATGTGCAGGAGGTTTTTTATTATCATTTATGCTGTTTTTAAATCTTTTTACTGCAAGTGACGCCCAGCCCTGGCAATACTCCTCCGGCGGACACGCTTCCGCTTGGAAAAACACGTAAGCGGAACAAGCTCTGCATGGCAGAGCTGGCTCGAAAGTACCTCGCCAAGTGCCGACGTGTTTTTAACATTCCGCCGGAGGAACATTGCCAGGGCTGGGCTGCGTGGGGTAAAATGTGAGCAGAAATATAGAAACCAAACTATAGAAACTGTAGAGAAGAGATTGTTAAAATATAAAAAGAAGAAACATTTCTAAAATTATAGTTGAAAAATAGGCAAAGAACCTATATAATACATTTAGTTGCGCATTATGCGTCACTGAAGTTGCTGAAATAGCTCAGTTGGTAGAGCACTTCACTCGTAATGAAGGGGTCGTGGGTTCGAGTCCCATTTTCAGCTTATGTAAGGCCTGAAAGCATACGCTTTTGGGCCTTTTACTAATGCGCCTGATTCAGCACATTTCCATTTCTTCTACATCTTGAACCGAATCTTTATTTGGTGTTCAATGATCTGTATTGATTTATAGAACAGCAGCGCGATCACGCAGAGCACAATAATGCTTGTAATAACCATGTCCAGTTTAAATACCTGAGATCCGTAAATAATAAGGTATCCAAGTCCCCGTCTTGCAGCCAGAAACTCCCCAATGATCACGCCCACCAGCGCCAGACCAATATTCACCTTTGCAGTGCTCAGCAATATCGGTACGGAGCCCGGCAGAACAACCTTTGTGAAGACGTCCCGTCTGCCGCCGCCCAGGGTATAGATCAACGTGATCTTTTCCTCATCCACCTGCCGGAAACCGGTGTAGAAGCTGATGATGGAGCCGAAAACCGCAACGGAGATGCCAGCTACAATGATGGTGGTTGCCCCAGTGCCCAGCCACACGATAAAAAGCGGCGCCAAGGCCGATTTGGGAAGGCTGTTTAACACCACCAGGTATGGCTCCAGAACCTCTGAAAGTTTCCGCGAGTACCAGAGCAGCGTGGATGCGACAAGGCTGATCAGCAGCACAAGCAGAAAGCTCACGATTGTCTCAAACAGCGTCACACCGATATGAGAGAGCATGGAGTTGGTCCGGATCTGTTTGACGAAGCACGCTGCTACACGGCTTGGACTGGAAAAGAAAAAGCTGTCGATCCAGTGTAAGTCCGCACTCAGCTCCCACAGTGCCAGAAACAGCACAAATACAATAATGCGCCAGAGTGCGATCTGGTGGTGATGGCGTCTGTGCTGACGCATAAATTCTTCTTGTCTTGTCAATTTCTTTTTTCCTTCAGTTCTCATGCGTCAGGTCCTCCCATAGTTTGTTAAAATAATCCTGAAATTCGGGCGCGTTTCTGGCTGCCAGAGGGGAGTCGTCCTTCAGGGTCAGCTTCACGGGCATCTCCCTTTTTACCCTGGCGGGGCGGCCGGAGAGCACGATGACTCTGTCCGCCAGACTGATGGCCTCGGAGAGGTCGTGGGTGATGATGACCATGGTCTTTCCGGCCTCCCGGATCAGACGACAGATATCCGCCGACACCGTGAGCCTTGTCTGGTAGTCCAGGGCACTGAAGGGTTCATCCAGCAGAAGAAGCTGGGGCTCCAGGGCCAGGGTGCGGATCAGCGCCGCCCGCTGCTTCATGCCGCCGGAAAGCTCACTGGGGCGCTTGTCGCGGAATTTGTCCAGGCCGTATTCTTCCAGAAGACGGTCTATGATCTGCAGCCGCTCCGGGGTAAGCTTTTTTTGTATCTCTAGCCCCAGGGTCACATTGCGGTAAACTGTGCGCCACTCAAAGAGATGATCCCGCTGGAGCATGTAGCCGATCCTGGGGTAGTGGAGGGAGCCGTCGGGATTGTTCACCAGGATGGTTCCCTGTTCCGGGGTGAGAAGTCCTGCTATAATGGAGAGGAGTGTGGATTTTCCGCAGCCGCTGGGACCAAC
Organism: Acetatifactor sp.; assembly: GCA_022511385.1. GTDB lineage: Bacteria > Bacillota > Clostridia > Lachnospirales > Lachnospiraceae > Acetatifactor. The sequence goes on along the minus strand of JAFLRN010000042.1, from coordinate 7,724 downwards.
AATGGCCACAAACTCCCCCTCGCTTACGCCGAAGGAAATGTCCTCTAAGGCCTTTGTCTCACCGTGGAGATTGTGATAGGAGTAGCCGATATTTTTTAGTTCCAGAATATTTGGCATTGGCTTCATTTCCTTTTTTCTTTAATGTATGTGTCTGAAAGGCAAGGAGTTACTTGCACTATCCTTTCTTTTATGTTAAGATAAATATCGCACGCACTCATTGGAAGGCATTTTTATGCCTGTGCGGAAGGTGGATAGGGCTGTATACATATGGGAGAATTGACATGGCACAGTTATGGGGAGGACGCTTCACAAAGGAGACCGAAAAAAATGTTTACGATTTCAATGCGTCCATCAGGTTTGACAAGCGCCTGTTTCATCAGGATATAGAGGGCAGTATCGCTCATGTGGCAATGCTTGCAAAGCAGGGGATCCTCACCGAAGATGAGCGAAAAAGCATCACAGAGGGACTGGAAGGAATCCGTCAGGATGTGGACGGCGGAAAACTGGAAATCAGCGAAGAGTATGAGGATATCCACAGCTTTGTGGAGGCGGTGCTGACACAACGTATCGGCGAAGCCGGAAAGAAGCTTCACACAGGCAGGAGCCGCAACGATCAGGTGGCCCTGGACATGAGGCTGTATACCAGGAAAAGGGTGATGGAGACAGAAAAACTGCTTATAGAGCTGTTGGAAGTGATACTTGTGACAATGGCGCAAAATGTGGAGACCTATATGCCCGGTTTCACCCATCTCCAGAAAGCTCAACCCACTACACTTGCCCATCACTACGGTGCTTACTTTGAAATGTTCAAACGTGATCAGCAGCGCATGAGGGATATATACGTGAGAATGAATTACTGCCCCCTGGGAGCAGGAGCCCTGGCAGGCACTACATATCCCCTGGACAGGGAGTATACGGCGGAGCTTTTGGGATTTCAGGGACCGACTTTAAACAGCATGGATTCCGTCTCGGACAGGGATTATCTGATTGAGTTTATGGCTGCGCTGTCCACCGTTATGATGCACCTGAGCCGTTTCAGTGAGGAGATCATCATCTGGAACTCCAACGAGTATCAGTTTGTGGAGATTGACGATGCTTATTCCACCGGAAGCAGCATCATGCCCCAGAAGAAAAACCCTGATATTGCGGAGCTGGTGAGGGGAAAGACAGGGCGTGTCTACGGCGCATTGATGAGCCTGCTCACCACCATGAAGGGACTTCCACTTGCCTATAATAAGGACATGCAGGAGGATAAGGAGGTCGCCTTTGACGCCATGGATACGGTGACTGACTGTCTGACGCTCTTTACAGGCATGCTGCGAACCATGAAATTTAAGGAGCAGCGGATGGCGGAGAGCGCTATGAACGGTTTTACCAACGCAACGGATGCGGCGGATTATCTGGTGGGAAAGGGAGTGCCTTTCCGGGACGCACACGGGATCATTGGCAGGCTGGTGCTGTACTGCATTGAGAAAAATACCGCTATCGACAAGCTTTCCCTGGAGGAGCTTAAGGGGATCAGCGATAAGTTTGAGGAGGATATTTTTGACGCAGTGTCCTTAAAGACCTGTGTGGAGAAGCGTCTTACCACGGGCGCTCCGGGGCCGGAGGTCATGTGGGTGACGATTGTCAGGTGCGTTGATTATCTGAATGATTTGTTAGACAATTTTGGGCTGGATAAATTTAAGCCGGAAGAATACAACATAGATGAGTCGGCACTGGCGAGAGTAAGACTTGCCGATGGAAAATAGCATAGAGCGCCATAGAGGTGCAGGAAAAAGGAAACATCCGTTAATGTGGACGGAATAAAGAATATTGTCTGCCGAGACGGACTGACAAAAGAATATCGTCCGTAGAGGCGAGCAGGGAAAAAGAATATTGTCTGCCAGAGCAGACAGGGAGGAAAAATATGAGTGAAAAATTAAAAGTTGGAATTTTAGGCGGAACAGGCATGGTGGGGCAGAGATTCATCGCCCTGCTGGAGAACCATCCCTGGTTCGAGGTAACAACCATTGCGGCAAGTCCCCGTTCTGCTGGCAAAACCTACGAGGAGGCTGTGGGAGACCGTTGGAAGATGGATACACCCATGCCGGAAGCAGTAAAGAAAATCATGGTGATGAACGTGAACGAGGTGGAGGCCGTGGCTTCCCAGGTGGATTTCGTGTTCAGCGCCGTTGACATGACTAAGGAAGAGATCAAGAAGATTGAAGAGGACTATGCGAAGACCGAGACTCCCGTGGTCTCCAACAACAGTGCCCACAGATGGACTCCCGATGTGCCCATGGTGGTGCCGGAGCTGAATCCCGAGCATATGCATGTCATTGAATTCCAGCGGAAGCGTCTTGGAACCAAGAGGGGGTTTGTGGCCGTAAAGCCCAACTGCTCTATCCAGAGCTATGCGCCCGTTCTCACCGCATGGAAAGAGTTTGAGCCCGTAGAGGTAGTTGCCACCACCTATCAGGCAATCTCCGGCGCAGGAAAGACCTTTAAGGACTGGCCAGAGATGGTGGGAAATATCATCCCTTACATCGGCGGCGAGGAGGAGAAGAGCGAAAAGGAACCTCTGCGCATCTGGGGTAAGGTGGAGGACGGTGTGATCGTTCCGGCAAAAAGCCCTGTGATCACTTGCCAGTGTATCCGTGTGCCTGTGCTCAACGGCCATACGGCGGCTGTATTTGTGAAGTTTAACAAGAAACCCACAAAGGAGCAGCTGATACAGAAATTGAAGGAGTTTTCCGGTGAGCCTCAGCGGCTGAACCTTCCCAGCGCACCCAAGCAGTTCATCCAGTACCTGGAGGAGGATAACAGACCTCAGATCACCCAGGATGTGGACTATGAGAACGGTATGGGAGTCAGCGTGGGACGGCTGAGGGAAGACACCGTCTATGATTTTAAGTTTGTCGGCCTTTCCCACAATACGGTAAGAGGAGCCGCAGGAGGAGCGATCCTTTGCGCGGAGCTGTTGAAGGCACAGGGATATATCACACAGAAAGCTTGATGATAGACATCGGGCCATGGGGTAGCGTATGAGCGAACTGCACTATCAGTTGGATTTGCTAAAGGCGATGAATCAAAAGCTAACAGACAAAGAAAGGATGTATCATGCGGTCTGTGAATCGGCCGAGGGTGCCTTTCTTTATTTCTCCTTGGACAAAAATCAGATATCCACTTTGGGGCATTGGAAGGACTTCTTTGACTTTGATGTCAGGGATGCCGCTGATGTGCAGAGAATTCTTGATGAAGTGGACGATTCCAGCCTGATGGAACTACAGAAGACGATCTATCTGGAAAAGACTGGGACTGAGACAGATTCAGTGGAGTGCCGGTTGAAGTCGCGTGGGCTTTGGCTGCAGTTCCAGACCCGGGTCTTTTATGATCAGGACTTAAGACCCACCGACAAGGTGATACATATCAGTAATATTACAAAGCAGCGTTACAGGGACGATGAGCTGCTTTATATGGCTTATTATGACAGCTTGACCGGGTTGTATAACCGCAATTATTTTGTGCGTCTGTTGAGTGAATATGTCCGGAATGCAGAAGAGACGAACAGTATTGTCAGTGTCATGAATATTGATATTGATGAGTTTAATAAGGTGAATGACGGCCTGGGGATAGTCATGGGAGACGAGCTGATACAACAGTTTGGCATGTTCCTGAAGGAGTTGTGTCAGGACAACATGATTGCCTGCCATCTGCATCGGGATGTATTCTGCATTGCCATTTATGATCCTGCAGGCCAGAAGACTACGGAGCATATTTACACGGCCATCCGTGACAGGCTCAAGGAGCCATTCCGGCTCAGCAACGGATCTGATATTGCTATTACAGTCAGCGTGGGTGTGGCTGAATACCCGGAAGCGTCACGTTCCGCTCTGGAGCTTATAAACTGTGCGGAGTTGGCAGTATTTCGTGTGAAGAGTGCAGGCCGTAACGGCATTCAGTATTTCAATGCACCGATATTAGACGATTTCCTGAACTCTGTGGATCTGGAGAATCGTCTGAAGCAGGCTATTTACAACAAAGATTTTATCCTGTATTATCAGCCCCAGTATTATGCAGGAAATAAGCGGCTTAGAGGCGTAGAAGCGCTGGTTCGGTGGCGGGATTCGGATGGGGAGATCATCAGCCCCGGTACCTTCATTCCTGTGGCAGAAAAGAACGGAAGTATCGTGTCCATCGGTAAATGGGTGGTGGAAGAAAGTATCAGACAGTACGCCTGTTGGCGCAGACAGTTTGGGTTTTCCTTCATTATGTCCATCAATATCTCAGCCCTTCAGTATAAAAAGGATAACTTTGTGCCTTTTCTGCTGAGCGTGCTGGAGAAATATCATGTGAGTCCGTCCGAAGTTGAACTGGAGATCACAGAGAGTATACTGATCGATGACTTTGGGGCTGTGATTGAAAAATTAAAGATATTGAGGGGATACGGCATCCGAATCTCACTGGACGACTTTGGAACAGGTTTTTCTTCCCTGTCATACTTAAAAAAGCTTCCGATTGATACTTTGAAGATAGACAAGTCTTTTATTGACACTGTTATAACGGACAACTCCACGAGAGTGATCACCGAGTCCATTCTGAGCATGGTGAAGGCGCTGGGTTTTGAATCCATAGCGGAGGGCGTGGAGGAGGAACAGCAGTATAAATATCTTTATGCCATCGGCTGCGACGTAATACAGGGATATCTGTTCAGTAGGCCGCTGCCGCCGGAGGAGATGGAAAAGCTGATTGCGGGCAGCCTGTGTTAAGGGCTGCTCGATGTTATTATTCATGACAATGGAAGGTTCGGGAAATGTGCCATCTATTGTATGTATGTGCGGAGGGATGATCTATCTGTGGGAAAGAGTTTGTTTATCGCGGAAAAACCCAGCGTGGCACGGGAGTTTGCCAATGCACTGAAAATAAATACAACCTCCCGTGACGGCTATCTGGAATCCCAGGATGCCATAGTGACTTGGTGCGTGGGTCATCTTGTCACAATGAGCTATCCCGAGGTCTATGACGAGAAATACCGCAGGTGGAGCTTTGATACAATCCCCTTTATGCCGGAGGAATTTAAGTATGAGGTGATACAAAGCTCTAAAAAGCAATATACTGTGGTGAGTTCCCTGATGAAGCGGCCGGATGTTTCCACCATCTATGTCTGCACGGACTCCGGGCGGGAGGGAGAATATATATACCGACTGGTTGAGCAGATGGCAGGCGTGTCTGGCAAGGAGCGGAAGCGTGTCTGGATCGACTCCCAGACCGAGGAGGAAATCCTCAGGGGCATCCGGGAGGCAAAGGATTTGTCAGAGTACGACAATCTGAGCAATGCGGCCTATCTCCGTGCGAAAGAGGACTACCTGATGGGAATCAATTTCTCCAGGGTGCTGACACTGAAATATGGCCGGACGGTGAAGGATTATTTAAAGCGGGATAAGGCAGTGATCTCCGTGGGCAGGGTGATGACCTGTGTCCTGGGCATCATTGTGAACAGGGAACGGGAGATACGCTCCTTTGTGAAAACTCCCTTTTACCGTGTGCTTGGCAATTTTCGTCTCTCCGATAAATCCCTGCAGGGGGAATGGAAGGCCGTGGAGGGATCGAAATGGCACATGTCCCCCAAGCTCTATAAGGAGAACGGCTTCAAGGAGGAAGAGAGCGCAAAACAGCTGATCCAGTGGCTGGAGCAGGAGCCCGTGGGCGATGTGACAGTGGAGAGCATTGAGCGGAAGAAGGAGAACAAGAATCCGCCGCTTTTGTACAATCTGGCGGAGCTTCAAAACGACTGCTCCAAGCTGTTTAAGATCAGCCCGGACGAGACGCTGCGGATCGTCCAGGAATTGTATGAGAAAAAGCTTGTCACCTACCCAAGAACGGATGCCAGAGTTCTGTCAACTGCCGTTGCAAAGGAGATCCATAAGAATATCGGTGGCCTGAAAAGCTATGGCCCTGTGGGAGTCTTTGCCGGGGAAGTATTAACAAATGGCAGCCATAAGGGAATTGGGAAGACCCGCTATGTAAACGACAAGCAGATCACAGATCACTATGCCATCATTCCGACAGGGCAGGGCTTAAGCAGCTTAAACGGTCTGCCGGAGCTGTCTCGGAAGGTGTATGAGGTCATTGTCCGCAGATTCTTAAGTATCTTTTATCCAGCGGCTGTGTACAGGAAATTTGCACTTTGTGTCCGAGTGAAGGAAGAGAGTTTTTTTGCCAATTTTAAAGTACTTGAGGAGGAAGGATACCTGAAGGTCACCCAGTATTCCTTTAAGAAGGAGAGCGGTCGAAAGGACGCGGCTGGGAAGGACGCAACCGGAAAGGACGCAGGCAGTGCCGAGGATAAAGATGGCGAGGATGGAAAGAAGGACGGAGAAGAGACCGAAATAAAGTGCGATGAGGAGATGACAAAGCTTTTGATGGCGCTGAAAAAGGGCGATCGGCTGGAGGCGGCCGGTTATGAGATCAAAGAGGGCGAGACATCGCCGCCAAAGCGCTACACCTCGGGAAGCATCATTCTTACCATGGAAAACGCCGGGCAGTTCATCGAGGATGAAGAGCTCCGGGCCCAGATCAAAGGCAGCGGCATCGGAACCAGCGCCACCCGGGCGGAAATCCTGAAAAAGCTGGTGAACATTGAATACCTGGCCCTGAATAAGAAGACCCAGGTGCTGACACCAACGCTGATGGGGGAGATGATCTACGACGTGGTGGGAAGTTCCATCAAGGCCCTGCTGGACCCTTCTCTGACTGCCAGCTGGGAAAAGGGGCTGACGCTGGTGGCTGACGGCAGTATCACTTCTGAGGAATATATGACTAAGCTCACTGGTTTTGTGGGCAGGCGGACAGAATATGTGAAGCAGTTGAATAACCAGAGGGCGCTGTATCAGCAGTTTCAGGCGGCTTCGGCAAATTATAAGTAGTTGGTTAATTTTTTATATGGAGGTTCAACCATGACTGGGATTACCATAGAGGAATTGTTTGACTTAAGTGAAACCATTGCATCAGGACTATTTGAGGGAGCGACTTACCCTTGGGAGGTACTGCCCAAGATACATGACTTTATCATTGCGCTGGGGGAGCGCCTGCCGAAGGACATTTTTGAGGAGAAGGGTGAGAACATCTGGATTGCAAAGAGCGCCAAGGTGGCACCCACGGCATGCCTAAACGGCCCCTTGATTGTGGATGAGGAAGCAGAAATACGGCATTGCGCCTTTGTGCGGGGAAATGCCATTGTGGGAAAGGGAGCCGTGGTGGGCAATTCTACGGAGCTGAAAAATGTGGTGCTCTTTAATAAAGTTCAGGTGCCTCATTACAACTATGTTGGAGATAGTATACTTGGGTTCAAATCCCATATGGGTGCCGGTTCTATCACCTCAAATGTAAAGAGTGACAAGACTCTGGTGACAGTGAAGGGCGACGGTATCTCTATTGAGACAGGATTAAAGAAGATGGGAGCTATGCTGGGCGATCATGTGGAGATTGGCTGTAACAGCGTGCTGAACCCCGGCACCGTGATTGGCCGGAACAGTAATGTGTATCCAACCTCCTGTGCAAGGGGAGTGATTCCTGCAGGTCATATTTTTAAGGACAAGGAGCATATAGTGAAGAAAGAGCAGCAGGACTGAATAGAATTGTGACGGTTCAGCCTTAAGTTATTGCGGAAACCGAGCCTATGGAAGCACGGGCGTTCCTTTGAAGAGGGGCGGAGCCACCTCTTTGGTGGGCAAGGAATTTAG